>SOJT01000199.1 GCA_004376485.1 Candidatus Aerophobota bacterium
CCTCCTATATCGGGATAAATATCTTCAGGAATGAGAATCTCTTCCTCTTCATCTTCCAGGCTGTCTCCAAAAAGAGCCACGCTTTCTGTCTGTCGGGGAAGGTCTACTGCAAGATTGAGGGCAATACCATCACTATATTCTCCCATCATAGCCTCAAAAAGGAATTTCGCTTCTCCTATTTCATTAGCTTCAAATAAGAATCTAACTTCTCTACTTTCCCCATCTCTCAAGAAGACTTTGCCTTCTTTTTCTCCCTTTAAGCTAATTCCTTCTGCTTTTGCCGAGAGCTTTATCTCCCCTTCTTCACCTGTATAGTTATAAACCACTACCCCGGCTTCAAAAGAATCTCCCATGCGGGCAAATCCTGGTAAGGCACTCTTTAACAAAAGGGGTTTCTTGACTATTAGTTTTTCCTCTCCGGAGCCAAAGAGAGAGTCCTTGGTGAGCGCCGTGACCATTACTCTAAAAGTGGTAAGATTATCGGGAAGCTCAAAGCTTATCTCGCCGCCTTCTGGTCCAACTTCCAGCGAGGGATTCCAGTAAGCAGTAGGAACAAGCTTTTCTCTGATGGGCATTCCGGCAAATTTCGCCATTCCCCCATCACCGCCGGGACTAATTCCTTTCTCGTTAAGGTCTGTTTCTTCAATTACATAGAAGCGTGTCTCCGAAGTTTCAACTGAGAGCGGTCTGCGCGAATAAAATGTATCAAAAGCATCAGGAGTTTTGTATCCTATGAGATTGAGCACTCCCATATCTACTACGGCTACAGAAACCTCAGATGACACGGCCTTGCCGGCAGAATTTCTTACCTTAATGGCTATCTTTACCTTATCTTGAGGCGAATATTCCTTTTTATCGGGAATAACCTCTACATCAAGTCGTTTCTGCGCGGGGTCAACAGAGAGTTCAGTGTAACCTATTTTAAAGGAAGACTTTTCGATATCTTCTTTTTCTGAAGCATCTTGCTCAGAGACCATTCCCTTGAGAAGGATAACTGAAAGGAAGACATTGGGGATGTACTCCTCCTTAATAGGAATCTCAAGAGTCTGGGCCGTTCCTTTCATCTCTTCTACCCAGCTTTCTATGATGCCCTCTCTCTCAAGAGTTACCAGAGCTCTTGCCTTCTGGTAAGGTGATTTCACCAGGACTCTGGCTGTATCTCCCGGATGATAGTTATCGGCATCAGCTACTAGTTCAATGGTGTCATCTTCTCTTTTTTCCCAAAAACCATATTCTTTTCCACTTACATAGAAAGAACAGCCACTGAGGATTTTGTTTCCACGGGAGTCTTCTCCTTTTACCTCCACAAGGTAGAGTCCGGCACTTTCCGGAGAAAAGGAACAAGAAAGAGGCTCGCTTCCGGATATCATTTGATAGGAAGCCTTTTCCTTATCCTCCTTTTTGTTAATCCATCTCCAGCGCTCCCCCGGCATCTCTTCTTTTTCAGAATACCATTCCCTCTTTAATATGCGAAGCTCTAACTCTTTCCCTGGAACAATTTCTCCCTCTTCTTTTACTGTGATAATTTTGATTTTGACTTCCTGGCTTTCCTGGGCAAAAGTGGTGGAAGGTTCTATTCCTATGTAATACTCGCCCCGATGAACTGTTGCTGTAGTGCGAGTAGCTATGCTCTGGCGAGTAAGGTCGGTAACTACTGCTTCTAAGAGCAGTTTGGCCGAACCCTTGAAGTCAACTTCATCCAGGCTTTTTTCCAGATTGAACCTTCCTTTAGGATCAAGTTTTCCCTCACCAGATTCTATAAGCTGGCTTTTGTCGTCCTCTTCCCACCACCCGGGACCGAAGAAGTATTCTTTATGGCCCGGAGGAGAAAAATGAGTAGGATTTAACCTTATTTTCCAGGAAACTTCTTCCCCGCTCATCATTGCACCAAAGAGATAGATACCTTCAATAGTTGCTTTCAAGGAATCTTTAAAGATATAGTCTTGCTTGTCAATATTGAGCTTTACCTCGAAGTTAGCCGAACGAAAATCTTCTACCCGAAAACTTCCTTGAAAATTACTTTCTGAGTGTTTTCTTCTTTCTTCCTCATTTTCAAAGGGAGAAACCTCAATTCTGTAATAGCCGGAAGGGGCGTCTTTTTGCAAGACAAAAGAAAGAGAGGAAGAACCATAGGAAGAAAAATTTACCTTCTTTTTGAGAATTTCCTCGTTGCGAGAATTATTTATGAAAACCCAGAAGTCTTTCGCTTCAGGAATTTCCCACTTTCCTTCCCTTTTTTCCCTCACTATTGCCTTTAGGTGAACTTCTTCTCCGGACCGATAAAGACCTCTCTCAGTAAAAAGATAACCAGTAAGTTCCTGGGGTAGCGGCGCCCAGTCATAATTGATACCAAACTGATAAGGATATATGCCCGTTCCCCAGTCAGAATTAATTGAAA
>SOJT01000150.1 GCA_004376485.1 Candidatus Aerophobota bacterium
AAATTTGTTGTAAGGCAAGGTTTTCTTAGTGGAAATTACATAAGTCCGACAGACCCAAGGCCAAACATATCTTTTCGCTTCTGCCAGTCTGAAGATTACTTTTTGGCTAGAGCAGCCCAGATGACACGAGGGTAATTGAAGCGCATTGATTTCACTGGCCATCTTAGTTCTTTTTTGTTACAAATAGTCGAATTACTGTTAAGGGAAGAGAACCTAGCTCTTAATCTGTTCATTTTATCTTCCCGCACCCGCTCGTTTCTGATTAGTAGTATCTCATCGACCTGGCGCATGAGACTCATTGCTTCTCTGATTCGAACTTCTATTATCTGTCCTTGTTTTTGTCTTAATAGACCATATTTCACCTTCAAGCGATTGAGCCCGAGGGCAGCTTCATAGGTAGAGCTAACCAATTCATCTCGGCTCATCCATTCAGTTTCGTAGTTCAGTACATACTTCCAACTGGGAGCCAGTAATGCCTGCCGGTGTTCTTCCAGAGTTTTGTAAAATAATTTGTAGCCATGCTTTTGTGGGTTTTCAAAGGCCCGACTGCCTGGATCTAAGAAGGGAGCCAGAGGAGAAATATAGGGATGAACTCGACTGTTTCCATTCTTGCTGTATTCTTTTAATAGGGCTCCACAATACTTAATTGTTTCCTGCACCGATTCTGGAGTCTGTCGGGGTAGGCCGATCATAAAAAACAAGTCTATCCTCCTGCACCCTAATTTTAAAGCATCCTCAATGGTCCTTTCCAAACTCTGGTTACTATAGGTTCTTCCGAATGCCTTACGGACCTCCTGATCATGCGACTCAGGCGAAATTTCGATACTGAATCTGGCAATAGAGGTAGCTGCCATTCCTAAAAATTCCTTAGAGGCCGGGGAAGAAAGTTCTAAGACTATATCATTGTTAACTCTTTTCTTCTTGATTTCACCCAATAATCTTTCAACGTACTCCTGGCCTGCCTGACGAATGTCTCCTAATATGAATATTGGACCGTTTAGATAACGGGAAGCTGAGGCAATATCTTCAGCTACCAATCGAGCATTCCGATAAGCTGGCCGACTTCGCCCACAGATACTTTTGTAGGTTTGGGCCGCTCCCCCACAGGTTAAGCAGTTGCGTCTGCAGCCACGCCATGGTAACACGGCCACAATAGGATAATTGAGCCAACCCCGGAAGGGCAAGTGGCCTGCAATATCTTTATACTGAGCACTTGAGGTCATTACGCCTCTATAATCAAAAGAGAGGTTGTCTAGATCAGAAGGTACATAGGATAATTCATTTACCCGGATTCCGCCCCCATCATCTTGCCAGGTCAAATTAGGGACACTTTTGAGAGGTCCCTTGCGTCGAATCATTTCCAGAAGCTGACGAAGCGGCTCTTCCGCCGAATCACCCCGGATGACATAGTCAACCTGAGGATATAAAATGAGTTCCTGGTGATAGTACGAGGCCGACAGTCCTCCCAAGATGACCGGAGTTTGAGGATGGTACTTCTTAACAATTTTGGCCAATTCCAGACTTCCTTGCGCATGGCAAAGCCAGTGTAGATCCAGACCAAAAGCTAATGGATCGAGCGACCTAATCAATCTTTCAACATCAAATCGTCTACTTTTCAGCATCCTAAGGGCAACATTAATAATTCGCACTGAATATCCGGAACTTTTCAAGTAGTTAGCCATGGTCATAAAACCGATGGGGTACATCTCGAAGATTGGCGTGGAGGGAACAACGTCACTGACAGGCCCGTATATGGCAGCCTTCTTTCTAAAATCATACACACTGGGGGGATGGAGAAGGATTAAGTCTATTCTAGACATACACTCACCTCGGGGAAGATAAGAAGATTCTCTTACCAGCCTTCATCGACTCTAATACGCCACTGTAAGCCAGCGATATTTCAGTGTGGGCAGAAAAACCACATTTTTTACAGGATATCTGGCCACGACCCTTGATATAACAACCCTGAATAAGTCTGCCATCGGGTTCTACACTGGCAATCATCCACGGGTAACATCTCCACTTATTATTCTTTAGAGCTTCAAGACAGGCGTAGGAATTTGCCAGGGGGAATCCATTTTTTTTTAGCTTAATAAGTTCATCCAGTATGACCTTTCGTTCCTGAAAAGTCAGCATCAGACCGTCGTTCTCATCTGTATATGGATAATGAAATTGAAAAGTCAGGCCCTTGACCTTAGAGGAGAGATACCTTACCATTTCCGCTATATCTTCCTGATTCACTTTGTTAATGGTGATATGAGCGTATATTTTGGGATGGGTTGATTTTTTGATATTAGTCATAATTCTATCAAAGCTCTTCCCTCTGAGTAAATCGTGAGTTTTCCTTAACCCATCTATGCTTACCCAAATAACGTCAGCATCAGCTTGCAAGGGGAATGTTCCATTGGTAGTTACCCCCACACTGAAGAAGAGTTTCTTGGCTTCGGAAACAACATCTCTGATGTCGTAACCATTATCTTTCCATAAAAATGGCTCACCTCCCTCGATAATTACCAACCTGACACCAAGGTTATGAAGGTGCCTGAGCGAGTTCTTTACCTGCAAAAAAGAAAGAGACACCTTTTCCTTTTTCCAAAAAGGACAATGCCGACACTTAAGATTACAGAGGTGGGTAATCTTCAGTCCAGCCAGGAGAGGTCTTTTGATATTAAAAAAACGGCTCCTAATATAATAAGAAAGAAGATATACATACCAGGCAGAATTCATTTTTTGAGTTAATCCCTGGGGCCTTCTCACACTTCCTTATCGGCCATTGATAACCGGTCTTGGGAGCAGAGATTTCTTCTAGAGCCAGGGAAATATCCTGGCTAACACATATCCAACCGATAACAGAAGTCCAACGCTCAAATGTATAATTATGGTGCCAGACATAGCTGGTAGAATCTCCTGCTTGCTTGCATAACTGGAATGGGCTATCTTCATAGCCTTCCAGGCTAAAGGAAAAGTAAGTAGAGAAATGAGCAGGGTGCAGGGAACTATCTTTAGAATAGCTGCTAAAATGATAAATAGATAAGCAATCAATAACAAAGAGTAGAATCCCTTGCGTGCTCTTTTTCTTCCCATTTTTACAATCAGGGTATTTTTGCCAGCTTTCTTATCACAGGCATAGTCAGGAAATTCATTGATATAAAGAACAGCGGCAATTAACAGCCCCACCGGAATAGAAATGAAGAGTGCTTCCAGGCTCAGGGTTTGCGCCTGAACGTAATAGGCTCCCAGTACCACCAGGGGTCCGCAACCCAGACCAGCCACAAACTCTCCCCAACCGCGATATCCTAATTTTATTGGTGAGGCAGTGTAGAAATAGCCTATTAGAACCCCGATAATTCCGATAATTAATAGCGGCAGTCCCCGAGTAAAAGCGAGATATAACCCAATCACAGCAGCCAATGCAAAGAATAGCAAGGAAGAGCGGTACATCTTTCCTGCAGAAATCAGATTCTCTTGAATGACCCGGCTCCCACCACTGAAGGGAGTTGCATCTCTATTGATATCGTCACTCCTGCTCTGGTGGTCAAAGTAGTCATTAGCCAGATTGGTGCCTGCATTTATAAATATTACAGCCAGAGTAGTTAATAAAAAGTATTGCCAGTAAAATATCCCACTGCGGTACCAGGCAATTGCTGTTCCCAGAACGATTGGGACTAGCACCGCTTGAAAGAAGGGAGCCCTCATTGCTCTTAGCCATACCTTAAATCGAAATCTCTTCATTTTCCTTTAGTTTATGGCGATTATCCCCGCCCTTTTATTCTTTTCCTTTTTTTGTGCTTTCCAAAGCCTCAAGTTTCTTCCTTAGAGCCCTATTCTTGAAAGATAAGTTGATGACGTAGGCAAAGAGAACTACCCAAATAACGGTATAGGCCGCAAAAAGATAAACAAGATTTCCCATTTAACTTCCTCCTGACGTTGTTTTGAAATGTTCTATCTCATCCTTAATCTTCTCCAATTCCATTCTCAAGAGAAGCAGATAGATAAAAAAGAGAGTAAAAGCAGCCAGGCACACAAACATGGTATAGAGCATAGGAGGAGCTAATCCTCCTCCGTTTGCTCCGGCTGCAATTACCGGACCCGGGTGCTGGACCCTCCACCATCGAATGGACATAAAAACAATGGGAACATCAAAGAATCCTATGATGGCAAAGACAGCGGCAAACCTGGCCCCCCGGGAGCCCTCGCTGTAGGCTCTTAGCATTAAATAGGCTACGTAAATCAACCAGAGAACTAGAGTGGTGGTTAGGCGAGAATCCCACGTCCACCAGGTATACCAGATAGGCCTAGCCCAGATAGATCCGGTTATGAGAGCCAGAGTGGTGAGTACCACCCCGATCTCAGCTGAACAGTAGGCGAGAATGTCCCAGCGGCGGCTTCTGCTCCTTAGATACAGGATACTGGCTAGAAAGACCAGAAAGAAGGCCAGAAAGGCCACCCAGGCAGAAGAGACATGAAAATAGAATATCCTCTGTACGTCCCCCATATTTGCATCTGTAGGAGCATAGATAAATGCCATATAGAGGCCTGTAAGCATGAAGGTCAAAGCCAAAAAGCCGATTACCTCTCTTTTCCGTAGAGATTTCATTTTTGTCCTCCCTTTTTGACCAGTTTCTCCATAATCTTGACTAATCTTTCTTTGAGTTCTTGGCGCATTTCCTTGTATGCGTCCTGCCTAATCTCCTTTGCCTCAAATTGATCATCTAAATGAGCAATAAGGGAAAGTAAAGTTTTTTTCTTAGCTTTTAGATATTCCTCTGTTTGCGGTAGGGATTCTGTCTTGGTTATTTTCACAGGAGCTCCCTTTTCCTCTTTTTTCTTCAAAAGAGAATAAGAAATCCCTATCATAACAAAAGCTAAAATTGATATAACTACGAGAAGCCCAGTGTGTCGCGGCCAAACAAAAGGTAGCTGGCTTATCTTGAAGGTTATTTCGCTGGAGGCAGGTATTCCTTCCCCCCCCAGAGCCACGTATTGTCTCCCCTGTATTTCCAGAGGTCCCTCCAGAGTGAGGCTCTCACCGGAAAGTTCAAAGGGAGCTGGAGCCAGAATGTAAAAGGCCGCCGTGCGGTATTGAAAGGATTTATGGACCAGGGAGCTCCTACCCCCGTAGGGGAGTCTATATTGCAACAATACTTTCTTTAACCCCGGCTTCAGGTCCATAGAATCAGTCAGTCCGTACTCACTCTGGCTGACGCAACATTCCATAAGTCCCTCTACATATTGGATATCCTGGTAGCCTGCCGGCAAAGGTATTCTAAGCACCTCATATGCACCGGAGGCTTGGTTTCTCGTCCCCACATAGGTCCTATCTCCGCTATTACGGAATGTCATGGACTCACTGATTAGAAGGGCCCCCTTTTCAGCCTTTTCTATAATAATATGGTCTATAGCTATCTCCACCTTCTCAGCACTGGTAGTGGCATCATAGACAACTAAGTCTAGAGCCAACAGGGTCTGATTCTCCTGGAAACTTACAGTAGCGCTGGTATATTCGCCTCCCTGGTAGTTCAAATAAAGATAGTAGGTGTAAGCTGCCTCAGTTGATAAATCAGGAAATTCAAAGGTGCCGGAGGAATCACTCTGGCTAATGAGACTTTCCTCTTCAGAGTTCTCTTTTTGAACATAGAGGATAACCTCTTGATTCTCTACGCTGCCTCCAGCCGGCGTCTCATTAATAATAGTTCCCCTGATAATCCCTCTGGTTAAGCCTTTCTCCTCTGCCGCTATGAGGGTATTGCCAAGAAGAAAAAGTAGTAGCAAGCAGCTGGCCACTATCAGATTTCTGTTTATCTTAACCATCATTCTTTCTCACCTTTGTCTCGCTTCTTTATTCGGCGCATTCTGAGAATTTCCTGTTCAATTTCTTGGTCAATTTCTTCTTTATTCTCCTTTTCTCTAGGTTTTCCAAGTTCTAGTTGTTCGGTCTCCTTGAGCAGGGCTACAGATGCCCTCTCTAGCTTAGAACGCAACCTTTCATAATCTTGCTGAGAGAGCTTACCCATCCGGTAGTCAAGCTCCAACTCCTTGAGATCCAGGTAACTAGATTCCTTTTGCAGTAGAAGTTGAGCAAGTTGGTCCTTGACAGAACTTTTCTTTTCCGTATCTTGTACCCCTTTTAGCAAAGGATAGACTATGACCGTGAACACCAGGACGCTAATGACAATCAAGAATACGATGAGCATTTTAAGGCTCTCCTCAATTCCAAAATCTACATCTCCGCTTGACCGCAGGACTTGCTTATCTGGCAGGCATTGGAAAAGACTACCTGTGCCTGAGAAAAACTCAGAACTTAAATTCCTCCAGTTCCTTTTTCAGCTTATCAGTATACTTCTTATCCCGTTGGCCTTGGCCAGTGTTTTTTCTTTTCGGTTCTTCAATCTTTCCCCGCAAAGCCCATTTGGCAATAGCCAGCCAGATAATCCCTGCTCCCAAACCGATAACTAAAAAAGGAGCAACCCAGGCGATTAGATTGAATCCCTTCTTGCCGGGAGCAGCCAGAACTTTTTCGCCGTATTGACCAACAAAATAGTTGATGATTTGATCCTTGTCCTGACCTTCATCAATCATTTCCCCTATTAGCACTCTCATCTCCCTGGCCGATTCCATCTCGCACACATCCAGCATCTTGCCACAGCCGCAGGGACAAATAAGATTACTGGAAATATCGTCTACCGTGAGTGCTAAGGCTAGGTTAACAAAAATAAATAGACTCAAAAGAAAAAACAGCAAAATGAAAGTTACTATCCTTTTAGACCTCACCTTTCTTCATCTCCCGTATATAGTGCATAGCTAGCTGCAGTTTTTCTCTTTTACCCGGCCACATAGCCAGAATTGTCCCTGCCACAAGTACAACTCCTCCCAGCCACATCCACATAATCAAAGGACTGATAACTACTTTAAAAGTGGCCGAACCATCCTCACTGTATTGAGTAAGAATAACATATAAATCTTCTTTTAAGGTGGAGCGAAGGGCAACCTCAGTAAGGGTTTGTTCCTGATTTGTATAAAAATTCTTCTCTGGCCGCAAGGAACCGATCTTTTTCCCTCCTCTATAGACAGCAAGAGTAGCACTAGTAATGTATTTGTTCTGGGTGGGATAGCTGTCGACACTTACCAATTCTAGCTGGTAGTCTTTGATGGTGAACGATTCTCCTTTCTTTAGAGTTTGTACCTTTTCCACTTTGAAGGCTGATGAGCCAGTAATTCCCACGAAAAGACAGACCATCCCTATGTGGATGATGTAACCTCCATACCTTCTCTTATTTCTGGTAATCAAACTGAAGAAAGACTTCAGATATCCCTCTTTGGTCATCTCTTTTCGTGCCCTAGCTCCTCTGGCAAATTCAATAATTATGGTGGCGGTTACAAAAATAGCCAGAGTAAAAGAAATGAGGGCGTAGGGATGCTGTATTGTCCAGCGAAGTATGACCACGCCTCCTATAATACTTATTATGAGAGGATAGAGAAAGTTCTTTCTCAAATTCTTGCCCGAGGCTTTTCGCCAGCTAATTAGGGGACAGATAGCGGTAAGCAAAAGAAGAGCAAGTCCAATGGGAATCATAATCTGATTATAAAAAGGGGGACCAACGGTAATCTTTGTCCCTCGCACTGCCTCGGATACCAGAGGGAAGATGGTTCCCCAGAAGATGGCAAAGGCAGCTCCCACCAGAATTAAATTGTTAAACAGAAAAGTGCTCTCCCGGGAAAGAAGGGAATCGAGCTCATTCTCACCCTTGAGCAGACTCCACCGACTGAGCAAGAGAGTGAAAGAGAAAATAAGAATTAATCCAATGAAGGTAAGAAATAGAGTTCCTAGTAGGGGAGAGACGGCAAAACTGTGAACCGAAGAGAGTATTCCACTTCGCACTAGAAAGGTACCAAAGATTGTCAAGGTAAAGGTTAATATAATCAGCACCATATTCCAAACCTTGAGCATACCCCGCCTCTCCTGAATCATCACTGAATGAAGATATGCAGTAGCCGTAAGCCAGGGTATGAGAGAGGCGTTTTCCACAGGATCCCAGGCCCAATATCCCCCCCATCCCAGTTCCATATAAGCCCACTGGGCGCCAAGGAGATTACCTATGCTCAAGCAAAGCCAGGAGAAAAGAACCCACTTTCTGGTGCTAATAATCCAGATATTCCCCAGTCGCCGAGTCAAGAGTGCCGCCATGGCAAAGGCAAAAGGGACACTGAAACCCACATACCCCAGGAATACGGCGGGAGGATGCAATACCATTCCTGGATTCTGCAAGAGGGGATTTAAGCCTCTTCCATCAGAAGGCAAGAAAGAGAGCAGACGAAAAGGTTTGGTGACAAAAATGAGTAGAATAAGAAAGAAGAGAGAAATTGCCATCATTATCGCCGATACATAGGGCATAAGCTCTTTATTCTTCCGTCGGTTTTGAATTATGAGGATGACAGCGAAGAGAGTAAGCAGCCACTCCCATAGTAGAAGAGAGCCTTCCTGGCCCGCCCAAAAAGCTGACAGCCGATAGACAAGGGATAGGTTCCTAGCAGAATGTTCGGCCACATA
>SOJT01000138.1 GCA_004376485.1 Candidatus Aerophobota bacterium
CCCTCTTCGTTCATTGCATCTTGCATCTTCTTGCTGATTATTGGTTTCCTCCTTCTTTCCATAACCCGTGCAGGTTACAGTATTCACGGGCGGTGATTTTCTCAGCTTTAATCTCAAACGTCGCCTCCGGAGGACCTCCCGGATTCAGAAACTCACGGTAGGATTTTCCATTAGCCATCACCTCTATCCACTCGATATAGTGTTTCTCTTCCATAGGATGAGGGATGCTACCTACCTTAACCCTTACTTTGTCTGCCATTTTCTCTATTACCGGAAGATGTTTTTCCTGACCAACCTCCTCTTTCTTCTGTTCCATGAGCTGCATAGTCTCGCCACAACAGACCAGTTCTCCTGCACCTGTATGGAGAACCTCAACAATATTCCCACAGACATTGCACTTATAGATTTGTTTTAGTTTGGTCATCTTTTCCCCCTTCAATTTTTTCTCGTCCTAATTTAGTAACAGCGTACTTTCCCTCTTTTTCCTCCACCAAGCCAGCTTCAAGCATTTCTCGGATACTGCTCCTTATTCGGAAAAGAGGCAGCCCCGTGGATTTAGCTACCTCTTCCAGGGGGGCCGGTGAAGACACAGCAGAAAGCATTGCTTTGGCTGAGGGAGTTAAGGTTCCATCTGGATTGATACAGGCCATAATGAACCTCCTAAAGCTTCTTCTTGCAGAAGTACCAGTCTTTGCACTCATACCCTTCTTTTAGCCGCTCCTCTGCCATCTCCTGGGTATTGGGTGGGGGCACAATAACTGCCTCGCCTGGCTTCCAGTTCGCGGGAGTGGCTACCTTGTGTTTATCTGTGGTCTGAAGAGCATCAATTAGACGCAGGATCTCCTGCATGTTGCGTCCCGTAGTAAGGGGATAGTAAATCATAGCCCGCATAATTCCTTCCGGGTCAATGACGAAAACACATCTTGAGGTCTCAGTTTTGCTCTCCCCTGGATGGATCATGCCGTAGAGAGTGGCTACTTTCTTGTCTAAGTCTGCGATAACCGGGAAGGGTATTTCTACTCCCATCTTCTCCTCGATGTTCCTCACCCAGGCGATATGGGAAGAGACACTATCTACACTAAGACCTAAAAGCTCTACCCCTCGCTTCTTCAATTCTGGGTGAATTTCAGCAAAACCCATAAATTCTGTGGTGCAAACCGGGGTAAAGTCAGCCGGATGAGAAAAAAGAACGAGCCAACTTCCTTTAAAATCCTCCAGGCGCACCGGTCCCTGGGTAGTCACAGCTTCAAAAGCTGGAGCCCTTTCTCCCAGCCTGGGCAAGGAGACCACCTCTTTGGTTTCAGCAGCTACTTTCTCTTCCATTTTTTCCTCCATTGACTTAATTTATTATTATACTATAATAATTATAAACTAATAATCAATATTGTCAAGTGCGATGAAGGAAAAAATTGAGAGACTGAAGAGAAAAGGTGTGGTTATAACTCTCCAAAGACTGGCTGTCTTGGAGTTTTTGAAAGGTAATAATAATCATCCCACTGTAGAAGAGATTTATCGAAACTTGAAGAAAAAATATCCCACTCTGTCTCAGGCTACTATCTATACCAGCTTACAGGTCCTCAGAAAGGCAGGAGAGATTCAAGAGCTGAGCATCCGAAAGGAGAAGACCTGTTTTGACCCCAACCCCAAATCCCACCACCATTTTTACTGCCAGGAGTGCAAAAGGGTTTTGGATATTGAGATTAGCTGTCCGGTGGCTCAGAAAGGATGGGTAGATGGACACAAAGTAAAAGAGGTGCAAGCATACTTCTACGGAATTTGCTCTCATTGTTTAAAAAAGACAAAAAAATAGATGAACCACAAAATAAGGGTCATTATTAAACCAGAGAATTGATGAGAGGGGAATATCATGAGTGAGACAGTTGGCAATGAAGAAGGCAAGAAGCAAGTGAGGAAAGACAAGATTCTATTCGAGACGGGGGAGCTATCGCCGCAAGAGCTTGAAGCAGCTCTCAATACTTTACCTGTTGATATCACCTTTGTTGACAGGGAAGATAAAGTCCGATACTTCAGCCAGTCCAAGGAGAGAATTTTTCCCAGAACCAAGGCCGTTATTGGCCGTAGGGTTCAGCAATGCCATCCACAAAAGAGCCTGCACGTGGTGGAGCAGATTTTGAATGATTTTAAGAAAAATAAGAGCGATATAGCAGAGTTCTGGATTAATTTGAAGGGGCGGCTTATTCATATCCGGTACTTTGCCGTCCGTGATAAAAACGAAGATTATCTCGGATGTTTAGAAGTAACCCAAGACATCACCGATATAAAAAAGATTGAAGGAGAAAAAAGGTTATTATCATAGCAACTTCACCTACGGTCGACATTAATTGGGGAAATGATGGCCTTTTTGTCAAGGTTATCCAATTGTTCAATGGGCATAGCTGGACGTTCTTTTTCTTCATTTCCATTGTTTAATAAGTCTTCCCAGTTTTTGGCCCATCTTTTTGAGGTTATCTAACTCCTCCTCATCGGGTAGATATTGAATGTTTATGGCCGGCAGAGCCATTTCCCAGCCGAGGTTTCTTATAACAGTTTCTATTTCTCCTATCGCCTGTCCTCCCCAGCCGTAGGATCCGAAGGCAAAACCCATTCTCTTTTTGGGACGCAGTCCCTTTAAATAGGTAAGAAAAGCTCCCACCGTGGGAAATATCCCATTGTTAAGGGTAGGAGAGCCAACTAAAATGGCTTTGGAAAAAAGAACATCTGTTAGTACATCAGAGATATGATTGGTTTTCAATGCTCTCATAGTTACTGGGATATCTTCCCTTTCCAGTCCTCCTTGCAGGCTGTAGGCAATCTTACTGGTTGAGCCCCACATAGTATCGTAAACAATCAAAGCTCTTTTTTAAAGAGCAGCCAATGCCTTTTTTACCTGCTCGCCATAGGGAAGAACAATATTGGCATAGTATTTGGCGGCTTCCTCAAAGGTAATGTCCCAGCCTACCTCATCATCAAAGCGCTTGGCACTGGCAAGGTGCTGGCCAAAGGCATCATTAGATAAAAGAAGTTTCTCTTCTGGAATATAAGTAACCATATTATCAGGCCAATGCACCATCGGGGTCAGGAAAAACTGTAAGGAGCGCTTACCAATATTGATGGTATCCCCGGATTTCACCACCCTAAAATTCCAGTCCCTCTTGAAGTGCCTGCTGAGACCCTTTTCACCCTGAGGAGAGGTAATTACTTTAGCTTTGGGAGCAATCTTCAAAATTTTCGGGATGCTGCCAGAATGATCCATTTCCACATGGTTAGCCACCACATAGTCAATACGGGATGGATCAATAATTTCTTTAACTCGAGAGAGCATCTCCTCAAAAAGATAGTGTTTGACGGTATCCACCAGAACGGTTTTCTCATCGACAATGAGATAAGCGTTGTAAGTAGAGCCTCTCTGAGTAAGGTAACCGTGAAAGTTGCGCAGGTCCCAGTCTATACCGCCAACCCAGTAGATTCCAGGTTTTATTTCTACAGGCTTCATATCGTACCTCCTACAGTGGTTTTTCATGATCAATCATTTTCCTTCCTTTTCAAATTGTTCCTTATTTGCGCCGCAGATAGGACATACCCAATCCTCGGGTAACTCTTCAAAAGGTGTTCCTGGCTTTATCCCACTATCTGGGTCGCCCTTTTCTGGATCGTAAACATATCCACAAACTGTGCATCTATACTTTTCCATATCAACTGCTCTTTTTTTTGGTGCTTCTTTTATGTAAGTTGGGGCAGTCTCCAATTTCTATTTTAACCTTTTAACGTAGACCCTGCATTCTCCTTCCCTTTCTTCTATTCTCAGGAATTCATTCCCTGTGTTCTTACACCAGGCAGGCATATCTTCCTTTATCCCTTCATCATCAGAGATGATTTCTAGTACCTCGCCGATCCTAAGATCCTTGATCTTCTCTCTGGTTTTTGCAATAGGCATGGGGCAATATAGTCCCAGGCAATCTAAGGTGGCATCTGCCTTCATTTTTTTCCTCGCCTCTATTTTTAAATGAAGAGGTTGATTTTCCCCTCGCTGGCCTCCCCCAGATAAGTAGCAACCCCGGCTAATCTACCTACTTCGGGGATAAGATCCTCTCTGGAAATTCCCATCATCCCCATGGTGGTGGTGCAGGCGACAAATTCTACTCCCATCTTTTGGGCCATGCTGATCATTTCTTCCAAAGAAGGCATTTTGGAGTCCTCCATCAGCTTCTTCATCATCGAGCTACCCAGACCTCCCATATTCAATCGGGACAGAGGAAGTCTCCTCGCCCCACCTCGGTTAAGTAAATTAAGCATCTTTCGCATTATGCCCCTGGTCCTACTTACCTTTTTATCTTTTCTGATCACGCTTAATCCCCAGAAGGTAAAGAATATAGTAACTTTCATCTCCATAGCAACGGCACCGATGGCCAGGCTAAAAGCAGCTAGAGCCTTATCTAAATTACCACTAAAAACGATAATAGTTACCTTTTCCGCCATCTTTATCCCTTTAAAAGCTATTCTTTTTAAGCTTTGCTCTACATTGTGGGCAAAAAAGGGCCTGTTACCTTTGGTATAATGGGGACATTTCTCTCAATCTTTGTACTATGGGAGGGAGAGTCTCCAGTAGATAATCTATATCTTCCTTAATAGTTTCTTTTTTCCAGTAAAAACCTGGATTCAGGTGGCCATATTCTATAGTAAAGGTGAAGACCGTCAAGGAGATGAATCGTCGCTAAGTTGGTTTGCGAGATGAAGCATCTGTAATTGACAGATATTGCGATTATGATTATGGTAAGGGCTGTAAATTGTGCAGAAGTCTGCTCCGGTGATGATGGAGAGAAGACGGCCATAAGTAAGAAGGAGCTCGTCGTTCACGCCGGAGAAGAGCTACAGCACGCCTTAACCCTGGCTGATCAGATCGATTATCTCGGTGGTAGCCCCACAGTTAAGGTGTTGCCTGCCAGTACCTCAGCCGACAATAAAGAAATGCTGCAGCAGGATCTAGATGAGGTCTAGAGAGGGAAGAGATACCTCCAACCACAGAGCTCATACAGATAGGTTTTTTAGCCAGTTTGGTGGCCGGCCTTGCCACCGGTGCCGGGGCTTTGCCCGTTTTATTTACCAGGCGGGTTTCGCATAGAATACTGGATGTCATGCTCGGATTTGCCGCCGGGGTGATGTTGGCGGCTACGGCCTTCAGTCTCCTTATTCCGGCAATCGAACTGGGCGGGATCTGGATAACCGTTCTGGGAACCGCAATTGGAGGGTTGTTCCTCCATCTAGTCGATCGCTTTACCCCTCACCTTCATTTCATATCCGGACCAGAAGGACCCTCTTCAAACCTCAGGCGTATTTGGCTCTTAATTCTAGCTATAACTATTCACAATTTTCCTGAAGGACTGGCAGTGGGAGTAAGTTTTGGTAGTGGAGACATGCGGGCCGGAATGGCCCTGGCTACCGGGATAGGGCTTCAAAATATGCCCGAGGGCCTAGCGGTGGCCTTGCCTTTGGTTCGGGAAAAATATCACCGAAGGAAGGCTCTGTGGTACGCCACCCTCACCGGTTTGGTGGAACCCGTGGGAGGTCTTTTGGGGATATCTATTGTTACTTTGGCACGGCCCCTTCTTCCCCTGGGTCTAGCTTTTGCTGCCGGAGCTATGTTATTTATCGTCTGTGACGAAATGATTCCTGAGAGCCATCGAAAGGGCCACGAAAGAGATGCCACTTTTGGATTGATGGTTGGCTTCATCATCATGATGGTGCTCGATACTACCTTTGGCTAGAATAGTAGCCATTAGTGATTAAAATAATTAACCCCTGAGACTTTAGCAAAGAGTAGATAGGGCAAAGATGGTTCTTTTTTGGATTCTGGTGGTAGTAGGAATCTTGGCCTTGACAAAATGGTTGCTCATGCCTATCTCCAGAACAAGGAAGTTCGCAGTAAGCTTTACAAATCTAAGAAAGCCGTATGCCAGAAGTAATATGAGTCAAAGAGATAGAGTACTCAGGGCTCAATTTAAAGTAACACGATAGATCTTACTCACTTCTTTTTGAGCATCTTCATTGTCTCTCGCAGGAAAGCAGAGAGATCAGATGGCTGCCTTGAGGTAATGAGGTTCCCATCGACAATAACCTCTTTGTCCTCATAGATGGCACCCGCATCCTTCAATTCCTCAGCTACTGACCTATAACAGGTTGCATGTCTGCTTCTTACCAGGTCTGCTGTTACCAGGAGCTGTGGGCCGTGACATATGGCCGAGACAGGCTTGTTTTCGTGAAAGAAATCTTTGGCAATTTTAATAGCTTCCTCCTCCTTTCGTATGGCCTCAGGTGCTCTTCCCCCAGGGAGGATGAGAATATCATAATCACCAGATCTCACCTCCTCCAGGATTTTATCTACTTTTACCTCGTAGCCGTGTTTTCCCCTTATTTTGCCTTTTCTCATGGACGCAATATCTACCTCAATTCCTTCTTCTTTTAGTCTGTAATAAGGGACTAAAAGTTCTGAGTCTTCAAAATTATCCGCACTGATGATCAAGGCTTTCATATACTTTCACCTCCCATAAACATGCGGATTGGTAACCTCCTGGTAGGTATTTTGTGCTTGTGTCTATTTTTCTTCTCCACCTTTTACATTCCTCTTCTTGAATCAATTAAATTAGATAATTTTGCCCTATCCGGTTCCCTCTTGTACAGGGGATCGGTATTTTTTTGGTAAATACCTACATTCTCTTCAAAGGTAGATTTATGTGGATTCACATACAAAATCCCCAGAGGAAGCTTGCCCTTCTCTGTTGCCCTTTTAAATGCTTGCTGCCTGTCCTGTGGATGGTATGAGTCGTCAAGATAGTAGGTGTTTTCTTTAAACCATTCGTATGTATTTACTTTATTGTAGCTAATGCAGGGCTGAAAGATATCCACCAATGCAAAGCCTTTGTGCGTAATAGCTTTTTTTAGTATTTCTTTTGTCTCTTCCGTATCCCCGGCAAATGCTCTTGCAACGAAAGAGGCGTCCAGAGCAACTGCTATTGCTACAGGGTTAAATGGCTCAAGAAATACACCTCTTACCTGAACCGGAGTTTTAAAACCCTCCCCGCTGGTGGGTGAGACCTGTCCCTTGGTTAACCCATACACCATATTATTGTGCACAAGAGTAGTTATATCAGGATTTCTGCGGATTGCGTGTATAAGGTGATTTCCGCCTTCAGCATACATACACCCATCGCCACTTTCAGCTATCACAGTAAGATCAGGATTTGCTGCTTTGATTGCGGTTGCTGCAGGGAGAGATCTTCCGTGCAGCCCATTGAATACATTGGTTTTCAGGTAATGAGGAGTTTTTGCTGCCTGGCCTATCCCTGAGACAATTACCAGCTTCTCTGGCTTTATGTCAAGCTCGGAAAGGGCTTGCTTCAACACACGCAGAATACTGAAGTTGCCGCATCCAGGACACCAGGCTATGTCGATATCTCCCATGTCAAATACTTTCGTATCCATAAATCATGCCCCCTCATCTCATAGTGTTCTCATATTCTCCATGACCTCTTCCAGGAAAAAAGGTAAACCGTTATATTTGAGAATCTTCTTCTCAATATTAATACCCGTGCAAAGTTCTATCAATGAACCAAATTGAGAGGTAGCATTATTTTCAATAACCACACGTCTTCTTGCTTTTTTGAGGTAATCTGAGGTAGCGAGAGGTAGTGGATACACCTGTTTAAAGTGGAGAAAAGAGATATCTTCCCTCCCTAGGTGCCCTATTGCTTCCTTAACCACATGATAGGTTGAACCCCATCCTACGATGAGAGTTTTGTAGTTTTTGCTCCCCACAAGCTCAGGTGGAATTGCCTCTTTTTTCATTGACCCCAGCTTTTTAAGCCTCTTATCAACCATTTTTGTTCTTACCTCAAAGTCTTCGGTAATATGCCCCTCCGCATTGTGCTCATCGCTATCTACTACCACAAGACCTTCTCCAAATCCAGGAATGCCCCGGGGAGAGATACCATCCGGAGTGATTTTGTACCGTTTGTAGTCTTTATCTGTTCTCACTATGCATCTTTCAATGTGCAGGCTGGAGGTAGTAAGAGAAGGTATGTTGTAGTAGGAGTCAAGCAGGTACTGATCGGTGAGCAGGAATACAGGAACCTGATATTTGTCGGCAAGATTGAAGGCTTTCTGGGTAAGATAAAAGGCATCCTCAATGCTGCCCGGGGCAAGGATAATTCGTGGAAACTCTCCGTGACCTGCATGAAGGGTGAACAGCAGATCTCCCTGTTCTGTTCTGGTGGGAAGTCCAGTTGCTGGAGCTGGCCTTTGACCCAGATGAATAACAACCGGCATCTCCAGCATACCAGCAAGACTTAAACCTTCTACCATGAGAGCAAATCCTCCCCCGGAGGTGGTAACCATGGCTCGTGCGCCCGCATACCAGGCTCCAACTGCCATATTCATCGCACTAATTTCATCCTCTGCCTGTTCAACAACGATGTCAAAGTCTCGGGAGTGCTGAGCCATGAATACTGCTACCGGAGTTGAAGG
>SOJT01000012.1 GCA_004376485.1 Candidatus Aerophobota bacterium
GTTTACCTGACCTTACTGAGTTTTTCTCTAATAAGTTTTGCCCTTAGTTGGTCTCGAGAAAGAGGAGTAAGTTCTCTTCCCTCTCTTATCTGCAGTTGAGCCGGAGTTATCAGAAAAAACAGTTCATTCAAGATCTGAATATTAAAACCAGGCAAAAGCTTTAGACCTATTCCCAGTCTTAGCTTAGAAAGTAGCTCCAGGGTTTCCTGAGAACTAATCAAATGAGCTCCAGTTAAAATACCATAGGCTCTACCCACTTCATTTTTTATCTGGATTACATTTCTTTTAAGAAGAGCCTCCCTTGCCCTCTTTTCCTGCTCTACAACCTGGTGGGTCACCCTCTCCACCTGATCAATGATTTCTTCTTCTTTTAAACCCAGAGTTAGCTGGTTGGAAACCTGGAAAAACTCGCCCTGAGCTTCTGTCCCTTCACCATACAAACCCCTGGCTACCAGTCCTAATTGGGAAATACCTTTTAATATGTCGTTTATTTTTCGGACAGCTACCAGGGCAGGTAGATGAAGCATGCAGGAAGCTCTCATTCCTGTCCCTGTATTGGTGGGACAGGCTGTAAGATAGCCATATCGAGGGAGAAAAGCGTAGTCCAATCTTTCCTCCAGCTCATCATCCACTCTGTCAATTAACCGCCAAGCTTCCGTGAGTTGAAGTCCGGAGAATATGGTTTGCAGACGCAGGTGATCCTCTTCATTTATCATTAAAGATAGCATCTCCTCTTTCTCTGTGGTTAAAAATCTATACTTGCCCCCTTTAGTGAATTCTACCGAAATGAGGTGCCTTTCCAAAAGAAATCTTCGCTCCGTAGAGGAAAGCTCAGCCATATCAATGATATGGGCATTCTTCAGATACTTACTTTTTTCTATAGCATTAATGACCTTTTCCGAAACCCCCTTCAGTTTGGATTCTTCAGCCCAAAGGGGGAAAGGGAAATCCTCCAGATTACGGGCCAACCTTACCCGACAGCTAAATACAACCTCTGCTTCTGGTCCATCTCCTTTTACCCATCGGCTAGTTACGTTAGCCATTGCTTGAAATCTCATCTTCTCCCACCCTTTTCTAGCTCCCGTAACTCATCCCTAAACTGGGCAGCTTTTTCGTACTCTTCTTTCCTTACTGCCTCTTCCAGTTTTTTACGTAATTCATAGACCTTTCTATCTAGCTTATCTTCTTTCTTACCTTCCTTGGGTATTTTTCCCGAATGGTAAACCTTACCATGAATTTTTTCCAGTAAAGGATCAAGATAGTCTCTAAAGTTCTGATAACATAGACTACATCCTAATTTACCCTTTTTTATTATCTCCTCATAGCTTATACCACAACCGGAACACTGCGGTCCCTTCTCCAGAGAAGGAGGAATTTCCAGCTTGGTTAAACCCAGCATAAGCCCAGGAAGGGAAAAACCGGGGAAAAAAGATTCTCCCCATCCCTTTTCTTTGGCACAGATATCACAGAGGTGCAGTTCCCTTACCTCCCCCCCAATGATTTCTTTAAAATGAACATTAGCTTCTCTTTTCTTGCAAACCTGACAGAGCATTTACCTCACCTTGATCTCGCCGGAACTCGCTAATCAGGCTAATTTTATCACAAATGGGGCGCCTGTCAACTATTTAGGCGAGGAGAGCGGATACCTTATCCTTACCAAATAAAGCCCCTGTGGAGGAGCTGTAGGACCAGCAGCAGTACGGTCTCTAGCATCTAATATCTCTTTTACCCTTGGAGGTAATATTTCCCCCCTACCCACCTGTACCAAAGTACCTATTATGTTTCGCACCATGCGATAAAGAAAACTATCCGCCCTTATGTAAATAACCATGAACCTCCCTTTAATGAAAAAAACTACTTTTTCTATCTCTCGCACCGGGGAATAAACAGGACTTCCCTGCGCCAGGAAAGAAGAGAAATCATGCCTCCCTATCAAATACCTGGAAGCCTCCTTCATATTTCCTATCTCAAGAGAGAAAGGGACATACCAGCTAAAATTGCGGTAAAAGGGATTGGGGAAAGGATGATTGTAGATGATGTATCTATAAAGTCTGCTTAAGGCTGACTTTTGGGCGTGGAAATTCAGAGAGACTTCTTGAACCTTCTTAACCTGTATATCGGGAGGCAGGTAGCTATTTAAAGCGGGTCTGATAGCAGGAACAGGAATGGAGCTACAGGTGACAAAATTGATAACCTGCCCCTTGGCATGGACTCCCGTATCCGTTCTTCCAGCCACTGATAGCTTTATTCTTTCCTTGAAGAGTTTATGAAGACTATTCTCTACGAGCTCCTGAACTGTGGGATGTCGGGGCTGTCTTTGCCATCCACAATAGGAAGAACCGTCGTACTCCAGGATAACTTTTATGTTACGCACT
>SOJT01000142.1 GCA_004376485.1 Candidatus Aerophobota bacterium
GGAATGAGGATTTGTTTTGTCTCTGACCAGAGCTTTCCGCCCCGAGGAGGGGAGGGGATCTCCACCCAAAATTTCTCTTATAAATTAAGGGAAAGAGGACACCAAATTACCCTGCTTACCTCCCGGGTTAAGAATCCCCCTCCGGCGGAGGGAATCAAGATTTACCGATTCTTAAGTTTCTCCTGTCCGGGAGGGAAGGGGCCTCTGGCCTTTCCTCATCTTCGCGAGGTCCTCACCATCCTCAGGAAAGAGAAAGTTCAGATTGTTCATATTAATCTACCTACTTATTTGGGCTGGCAGGTTTTAAAGGCTGCCAAAAGATTGGGAATTCCAGTGATAATGGGTTTTCACGTCCAGGTTGGTAATGTGGTTTCTTCACCTAGACCACTTCTATTACCCCTGAAAGTTATTATTTTGCGATGGTTCTCTTACTTCTACCAAAGAGGCGATTTCCTGGTTACTCCTTCTCATTTTGCTGCCAGGATCCTGGAGGAACTTACCAAAAGACCCTATGAGGTAGTGAGTAATGGAGTTGATCTTAAAGAATTTAACCCCGGGAAAATCAGTGCTAGGAAGCTTTCAGATTTCAAGAGAAAATATGATCTCGAAGATGAGCCTCTGCTTCTTTATGTGGGAAGATTAAGCCGGGAGAAAAATGTGGAGTATCTTCTTAAGATTATGGAGGTGATGAGAAAGAAAGGATGGAGGACTCGCCTTTTGATCGTAGGAGAAGGCGGGCTAAGAGCCCATCTGGATAAAGGGATAAAAAAGCTGAAGATGGAAAGGGAAGTTGTTATGACTGGCTATTTAGGAGGGGAGGAGCTTCTGTGTGCTTATCTTAGTGGGGATGTTTTTCTTCTTCCTTCCTTCAACGAACTGCAGAGTATTGCTACTATAGAGGCCATGGCCATGAAATGCGCCCTCCTCATTGGAAGGAATGAGGAAAATGCCGCCCAGGAGCTGGTTAAAGAAGGGATCAATGGCTACTTATTTAGGTTAGAGGATCCAGAGGACGCAGTAGAGAAGATTATGAGGATTCTTTCTAATGAGACTCTTAAAAGATCCATGCAGGAGGCGTCGTTCCAGATGATTCAAACTCATAATATAGAGAATAGCATCTTGAAAGTGGAGAAGATCTATCAAAGGCTGCTTAAGATGGGGGGAATTCTTTGACCGCAAGTTACCTTTTGATATAATATGTAGGAGGCAAAAGGATGTATGAGCTGATGGTCGAGCTCCATTTCGATGCTGCGCACCGGATAGTTGAGTCCGGCGGGCGATGCGAAAGACTCCATGGGCATACCTGGAAGGTTGAGCTATTTGTTCAAGGCAAAGAGCTTGATGAAAGGGGTCTCGTTATTGATTTTGCCGAACTCAAAGAGATAGCTTCTCGCCAGGTGAGGGAACTGGACCACCAATATCTCAATGAGGTCCTGCCAGGTATGAACCCCACCACAGAAAATATCGCCAGATACCTTTTCCAGAAGGTGCAAGGAGAAATAGATCTAGAGAGGGTAAAAGTGAGCCGGGTTAGAGTCTGGGAAGCCAGAGATACCTGTGCTAGTTACCAGGAGGACTGAAGCTATGAAACCGGTACTTCAAGTGGCTTTGGATTTTTTGAATCTCACTCGAGCTCTCAAAGTTGCCCAGGCAGCCGCTGCTGGAGGGGCAGATTGGCTGGAGGCCGGGACTCCCCTGATCAAGAGTGAGGGTCTTGAGAGTGTCAGGCAGCTCAGACAAAAATTTCCCCACCACAAGATCGTGGCGGATATGAAAATTATGGATACGGGAAGAATAGAGGCAGAATCAGCCTTCAAGGCCGGAGCTAATGTGGTCTGCGTGCTGGGGGCCGCTGATGATGCCACCATTCGTGAGTGTGCCGAGGCAGCGGTGAACTATGGGGGAGAAGTTATGGTGGATATGATAGGTAGAATCTCCCCTCTCAAAAGGGCCAGGGAAGTGGAGAAGATGGGAGTAAACTATCTAGGAATCCATACCTCCATTGATGAGCAGATGAGGGGTGGCGATCCCTTCAAAGTATTGAGACACCTTTCTCGATCAGTGGATCTACCCCTGGCTGTAGCTGGGGGGATAAATTCGGAAACAGCGGCTAAAGCGTTGGAGGCAGGAGCCAGTATTATCATGGTGGGAGGGGCTATCATCAAAGCTAAAGACCCTGAGAAAGCCACCAGGGTCATCAAAGAAGCCATAGTGAAAAGGTCGGTAGTCAGAACCGACCTTTTCAAACGGGCCAGAGGTGAGGAAATAATTAAGATCTTTGGTATGGTTTCTACAGCTAACCTCTCCGATGCCATGCATCGAGAGGGAGAGGCTAGGGGTCTTATAAGGGTTACTCCGGGTGTGAAATTGGTAGGACGGGCCCTCACTGTCAGGACCTATCCGGGAGATTGGGCTAAACCGGTGGAAGCCATAGACAGAGCGAAAGAGGGAGAAGTTATTGTCATTGACGCAGGGGGAACTGAGCCGGCGGTGTGGGGAGAGTTAGCTACTCACTCGGCGGTAAGGAAAAAACTGGCAGGGGTAGTCATAGATGGGGCTATTCGGGATGTTTCCGAGATAATAAACCTGAAATTTCCTGCCTATGCCAAACTTATCACTCCTAGTGCTGGAGAACCTAAGGGGTTTGGTGAGATCGGAGTTCCCATCCGTGTGGGAGGCAGAAGGGTTTTGAGCGGAGATTGGCTGGTGGGAGATGATGATGGATTAGTGGTTGTTCCTCAAAGCAAGGCTGTGGAGATAGCCAATCGGGCCATGGATGTGCTGGAAAGGGAAAACCGAATTCGGGAGGAAATAGGAGAAGGGGGAACCTTATCCTCTGTTACCGAACTCCTAAAATGGGAGAAGAAATAGTTTGCGCTCACCGCTCAGCTTACCCCTAATCTGGTGCCTCAGAGCTGGCACGAGTTGGGAGCGAACAGAGCGGGAAGTTCAAAGAAGGAGGTGAGAAAAGTATGGGAGAGGGAGCCATGCCCGTAGCAGAGGTGATGACCAGAAAGGTAATCACGGCAAAAAGATCCACCACTCTAAAAGAGCTCATGGAGATCTTCCGCAGGTTTAGCCTTCGTACTTTACCTGTGGTAGACAGAGAAAATAAAGTCATTGGAGTGGTGGCTCTGGAAGATGTCCTCAAGATATTTCAACCTCATCCCTCCGATATTCTGGATATGCTGGACAGAGTTCCTTTTCTTGATGAATATGACGATAGATCTCTCTGGGATGTCGATATTCCACCCGAAATGGGGGTTCTATGTGTGGTAGAGGATCTAATGAATGTGAATGTGGTTACCATTAATGAAGAGGCTACCACTATCCAAGCACGTTCTTTAATGAAGCTTCACCGACTGAGGAGAATACCAGTGGTGGACAAGGAAAATTGTCTTTTGGGCATAATTAGTTTATTCGATATTATCATGGCTGTCTTCAAGCAAAAGGGAATTCTCTAGGGGATAATCTGTTCTTGATAGGCGTAATTGAGCTATGGGGAGAGTGAAGGATGAACCTCATCTTAGCCATAGGTATCCTCATAATCACCGGCTTCGGCGGTGGTCTTTTGGCCAGGAAAATAAAGTTTCCCAGAATCAGCGGCTATATCATTATAGGTATTCTACTAAGTCCTTCTCTTCTGAACATCATACCTTCTCAGCTCATCAGGGGGGAGTTGAGTGTGGTCACCGATATCACCCTGGGTATCATTGCCTATCTTATTGGGGGGAGCCTGAGCCTAAAAAGATTGAAAAGATTAGGCAGGAGTATCCTGGCCATAACTGCCTTCCAGTCGTTGGGTGCGTGGCTTTTTGTTGGTTTGTTAATTGCATTTTTGGGCCATCTTTTTGTTCCCCTGAATCCTCCTCATGCCAGCTACTCCCAGACTTACCTGCCTATGGCCATTATTATCGGTGCGGTGTCATGCGCAACGGCACCGGCGGCAACTTTGGCCATAGTCCATGAATATAGAGCCAGCGGTCCTTTTACCACCACCCTTTTGGGGGTGGTGGCTCTGGATGATGCCGTAGCCATTTTGGGTACCTCTGTGGCCATATCTTTTTCCCGGATGCTTATAGGAGGGGGGAGCCTCTCTCTTTATAAGATGCTCCTCCCTCCCTTGTGGGAGATCGCTGGTTCCCTTGCCCTGGGGGTGGGCGTCGGCTTTGCCATAATTCATATGAGCCCCCTGGCCAAAACAAGGAAGACCCTTCTAGCTTTAGTTTTTGGTATGATTATGCTCTGTGTCGGGCTGAGTAGAACTCTTGGTATCTCGCCCCTTTTGGCTAATATGACCATGGGGTTCGTCATCGTCAACAGGATGAAGCAGAGCGAGCAGCTATTCGGAGTTATTGATGATATAGAAGACGTTATCTTCGCTATGTTTTTTACTCTAGCCGGGGCCCACTTCGATCTTCGAGTTATGGCAGCGGCTGGTGTTCTATGTCTCTTGATCATCCTGGGTAGATTCTCAGGTAAATTCCTGGGAGCACGAATAGGTTCTTCTCTTTCTCACGCTCCCGAGTCGGTGAGGAAGTATTTGGGTCTTGGTCTTTTCCCCAAGGCAGGAGTCACTGTAGGTCTCATCCTGCTGGTGCAGCGAGATCCTGCTTTTTCTACAATAGGGAATTTAATCATAAGTGCCGTGCTGGCTTCGGTGATTATCAATGAGCTCATTGCCCCACCTCTTACAAAATACGCTATTTTTAAGGCAGGAGAAGCTAAGGTTCCTCTTAAATAAGAAAGCAGGAAAACTTCTGTGGAAACAATTCTTTCTTTTGCAGCTATTCTCTTGTTGGGACTCCTTGCAGCACGCATGTTGCGACGAGTTAAGTTTCCCGCAGTAACAGCTTACCTTCTGTTGGGGATTCTCATAGGTCCAGAAGTATTGGGTCTGGTAGCCAGACCTATTCTCGGCGTTACTGGATCCATTTCCAATATAGTACTCAGCTTCGTTGCTTTTGGTCTGGGACAGAATTTTTCCAGAGAGAACTTTTCCCGCATTGGCAAATCAGTTCTCTGGATCTCTCTTTTGGAAGCCAGTGGCGCCTGGCTCCTGGTAACTTTTTCTTGCCTATATCTTTTGAGGCAGCCTCTTCCCGTTTGTCTTCTTTTCGGCGCCATCGCCTCAGCCACGGCTCCAGCGGCCACAGTCATGGTGGTAAGAGAGTCCGGGGCCAAAGGGAATTTCACCGATACTCTTCTGGGGGTTGTTGCCCTCGATGATGCCTGGTGTCTTATTATTTTCGCCGTGTCTTTAGCCCTGGCCAAAGGTTTAACTCATTCGGGAGGAGAAGGTTTTCATCTATCGGCAGCTTTTGCCCGGTCTCTTCTGGAGATTGGGGGAGCTCTGGGTCTGGGAACTTTGATGGCTTTGATTTTCACCTACTTTTCTCGCCACTTGAGAGCCCCGGGAGACCTTTTAATTTATACTCTGGGCTTTATTCTCCTAAATACGGGACTGGCTATTTATTTTCATCTTTCCGTTCTTCTAGCCAGTATGTTTCTGGGAATGGTGCTGGTTAATATCAACAAGACCAGCTTCAGGTTCTTCGACATTGTGAGGACGGTTGACTCTCCTCTTTATCTCGCCTTCTTTGTCCTGGCCGGGGCAAGTTTAGAGATCCATCTTCTGGGAAAGCTGGGTTTACTTGCCCTGACCTATTTTATCTTCCGGATTCTGGGTAAGGTGGGGTGCGCCTCCCTGGGAGGATGGATCTCCAGAGCTGCCAGCCCTGTAAAGAAGTATCTGGGTTTTGCTCTCGTTCCTCAGGCAGGTGTAGCTCTGGGTGTGGCTTTGATTGCCAAGGCGGAATTTCCCCCTATGGGAGGAATGATTTTCACCACTATTGTCGCTACCACCATTCTCTACGAGATCATTGGTCCCTTCTTTACCCGATGGGCTCTTCATAAGGCTGGTGAGATTGGCGCGGAGTAGGATACCGAGTGTGGTTATATCTTTATTAACTCACCCGAGCCAGTGAGAAGAATATAGGCACGAATGCTGGCAGGCTTAAAAATTGCCGCCGGATGCTCCACTCCTTGTGGATGCGGAGGATGTCACTTTAGCAAAAGCTGCTTGATGAGTTGCCCATCCAATAGCTTTAATTCTTCTTTATCAACTAAAAACCGCTCAACATCTTTTCTAACCTTAACAAAATCAATGTCTTCTAAAGTTTTCTAATAAAAATTCTTTAAAATTTTTCTCTGTCACTGTAAAGACAAAACTCTTACTTATCAAGGAAATATCCGTATTCCATCCCACCGGTGGACGAGCATCTATCCATGGATATTGATGTTAAGTACCTGTTTTTTTGACATTTCCAAGCAATTGAAATACAATCTATTCATAATGGTAAGACAATTAAGGATAGAAATTCAAGTAGTGGAATATATCATGTTTTCTGCAACAATAAAAGATAAAGAACTTTGTGGAAACTAAAGAAGTACTGTCTATATAAATGCTAAATCTCAAAAGATTTGAAATGGAGGTCTGAGATGGAACAGAAATTAACAATGAAAAGCAAAAAAGAGGAGATACTCAAAAAATATGAAGAGTTGTTGGCTAAATATAAGGAGAAAGAGAAGGTTGCCAAGAGTGCAGGTAAAGAGACCGAAGCCAAAAAACTAGCTCTGGAGACTGTAGTGGAAAAGGCATCAGCTTATACAGTAGAAGGTATTGTCAAGGGATTGGCTAATCTTAAATTGGATTTAAGCAAGACCCTAACTGATTTATCAGATAAACTCATAGCAGAATCAAACAAATTAGACGAGGTTCAACAAGCAATTGTTATAGAGACCAAGAATCTTGAAGAAATTTACGACATTAAAGTTGCTGCCGAGACAATGGCCACCTTTATTCAAACAAATGAAGAAAAAAAGAAAGCTTTCGAAGAAGAGATGGGGATTATAAGGGAACAGTGGGAAAAAGAACAAAAAGAGCATGAACTGGCTATCAAAGAAAGAGATGCAAGTCTTAAGAAAGAGAAAGAAAGGGAGGCAGAAGAGTATGCTTATAACTTAGCTCTATCAAGAGAAAAAGATAAGGATGCTTATGAAGGAGAAAAAGCCGCCTTAAAGAAAGCTCTCAAGGAAGAAAGAGAAGCTCAAGAGAAGAAATTAGCTGAAAGAGAGGCAGCTGTAACTGCTCAAGAAGCGGAAATAGCAGAATTGAGAGCTAAAGTAGAAGCTTTCCCGGCTGAGCTTGCAAAAGCGGTCGAAAAGGCTAAAAATGAAACCACTACCCTAATTGAAGAACAGGCTAAACAAAAAGCAGAACTCTTAGCCAAAGAGGTTGAAGGAAGAGAAAAGGTTGCTGAACTTAAGATTGAAACTCTTGAAAGCACCATAGCAAAGCAAGCAACTCAAATCGAATCCCTAACCAAACAATTGAATAATGCTACATCCCAGGTACAGAATATTGCAGTTAAAGTTATTGAGGGAGCTTCTGGAGTTAAGGCTCTTTCAGCCGTTAATGAAATCGCTCTTGAACAGGCAAAAAATGTAGGCACCAAGAAATAAGAAGAATAATAGTTCTCTCTTTTTTTTGGGTATAATTCGTAAAAGTTCGTGTTCCCTGAACTCGTAAATATTGGTGTCACTGTGTAGGGTGTCTACAGAGAAAGCACTCCCTGCATGAAGTTTATAGTCGATGAGAATGTCAGTTTCGGATTGATAGAAGCATAGAGCAGAGGATGTTCAGAACGAGGAATTGATTAAGTGGAAAAACCTATAGAAATTAGCCAACATGCACGAGAACAGATGATCGAACGAGGTGTGAAGGAAGAGGAGGTTCTTACAGCAATTAGGCAAGGAGAAGCAGAACTAACTCGATCGAGGCGAGTTATGTATCGAAAAAACTTCCAATTCAATGGGGTATGGCGTGGAAAGCGGTATGCAGTTAAACAAGTTGTTCCTATCGTTATAGAGGAAAGCGAAAAATTGGTAGTGGTCACAGTTTACACTTTTTACTTCTAAAAAGGAGTGAATGATCATGAAAATAAAATATGATCCAAAGGTAGATGCCCTCTATATTAGGTTGATTGATGAGCCAGCGGAGTGTGAGGTGCTCCGTATTAATGAGCAAGTAGCTATTAATATTGGTCCAGATGAAAAAGTGGTTGGAATTGAAATTCTTGATGCCAGCCACCTTTGGGGAGGGCTCAAAGAAGGCAAGGTTCAACTGGAAAATGTAACAGCGGCAAAGTGACTCCAAGCTTCTCTGTAGCTTTCAGCGACCATTTCCTTAGCATGAGCAGCCGAGATTATTTTGCCGTAAAGCTCAGGATTTCCTTTAACTCATTTAAATTAATTTTAAGAAAAGCGATACTTTTCTCATTCTGGAGGATCTATAATTTTCATGTACGCAGAGATCTTTTTATTAGGATTCTCCCGCTGAGGATGATTAGCCGGTATGGAGCCCTCAGGAGTGTGGTTATATCTTTATTAACTCACCCGAGCCAGTGAGAAGAATATAGGCAC
>SOJT01000085.1 GCA_004376485.1 Candidatus Aerophobota bacterium
TAAATGGCGGCGTATCTGGGAAGAGCGAGGAGACCATAAAACCTCTTTCCAGACCGATAAACCAGAATATTACTGTCTGGATATGTTTCCCTATCCTTCTGGTTCAGGGCTGCATGTGGGTCATTGGCGGGGGTATGTTCTTTCAGATGTATGGTCTCGCTATAAAGAATTAGAGGGCTATAATGTTCTTCACCCTATGGGATGGGATTCTTTTGGTCTTCCGGCAGAAAATGATGCCATAAAAAAGGGTATTCATCCAAAGGTTAATACCCGCAAGAATATTGAGAATATGAAAAGGCAATTGAGGGAAATAGGGGCTATGTATGACTGGTCTAGAGAAATAGATACCAGTGACCCACAATATTATAAATGGACTCAATGGATTTTTCTTCAGATGTATAAAAATAATCTTGCTTATAGAAAACTTATGCCCATTAACTGGTGCCCCAGTTGTAAGACTGGTCTGGCTAATGAAGAAGTGATTAATGGGAAGTGTGAACGCTGTGGTTCTGAGGTTACCCGTAAGAAACTTATGCAATGGATGTTGAAGATAACCACCTATGCTAATCGTCTTCTTAAGGACCTGGATAAGCTAAACTGGCCAGAGAAAGTGAAGATTATGCAAGCCAACTGGATCGGCTACAGCCAGGGATGTGAAGTTATCTTTAAAGCCCATTCAAAACTCGAGAAAAGGGATTATGAGGTTCCTGTCTTTACTACTCGTCCTGATACTCTGGCTGGTGCTACTTATATGGTATTTGCTCCTGAACATGAGCTTATCTCTAAAATTACCTTATTGGAGCGCAAGAAGGAAGTACAAAAATATGCCGAGCAGGCCCAAAAGACTCCTGAACGGATGAGAACTGCCACGGTTAAGGCAAAAACGGGTGTATTCACCGGCGCCTATGCGGTCAATCCGATTAATGGGGAAGAAATTCCCATCTGGATATCTGATTATGTTCTTTTGACTTATGGCACAGGCGCTATTATGGCTGTTCCTGCCCATGATGTAAGAGATTTTGAGTTTGCTAAGGAGTTTTCTTTATCCATTAGAGAGGTTATTTACAGTCAGCAGAGTAAAAGAGCAAAGGATGGTTCTCTTATAGAGGCATATATTGGAGAGGGAAAACTGATAAACTCTGGCTCATTCAATGGTCTGGATTCAGCAATAGCCCGCAAGAGAATTACAGAATGGTTAGCCAAAAAGGGAGAGGGCAAAAAATCGGTTAATTATAAATTAAGAGATTGGGTATTTTCCCGCCAGAGGTATTGGGGTGAGCCTATTCCTATTATTTACTGTTCCAGATGCGGTGAAGTTCCTGTACCCGAGAAAGACCTTCCTGTCCGCCTCCCCGAGGTAGAAGAATATAGACCTACAGGTACAGGAGAGTCCCCTCTAGCCAGTATAGCTGAGTTTGTTAATACTATCTGTCCTCGCTGTGGCTCAAAGGCAAGGAGAGACACAGATACTATGCCTACCTGGGCTGGTTCTTCCTGGTATTTTCTCCGTTACCCCAATCCTCATCTTGAAGAAGCTGCTTTTGACAAAAAAAAGCTCAAACATTGGCTTCCTGTTGATATGTATGTAGGAGGAGTGGAACATGCTATTCTTCATTTGCTCTATGCCCGCTTTTTTACTAAGGTCTTATATGATTTGGGCTATATAGACTTTGAGGAGCCGTTTAAGCAGCTCTTCAACCAGGGAATGGTCTGTAAAAAGAGTAAGATAACCGGAAAAGTGGAGAAAATGTCTAAGTCGAAGGGAAATGTTGTTACCCCAGACGATTTAGTGAAAAGATATGGAACAGATAGTGTTCGTCTATATGAACTTTTTATCGGACCTCCAGAAATGAACTGCGAATGGACTGATCGGGGAATTGAGGGAACCTATCGGTTTTTAAAAAAGACCTGGGATATCATTCTAAAGTTGAAGGGAAAATATGCTCCAGAAAGAGAAGATGTTCTGAGAAAACGGCACACTCTTATTCGAGATGTAAGTAATCGAATAAAGCTCTTTAAATTTAATACTGCCATTAGCAGCTTTATGGAGTTTATCAATTGGCTAAACGAACCTGAAATCTTGAGCAAAGGAATAGACAGAAAATCAATAGAGACCTTCCTTATATTGCTAGCTCCCTTTGCTCCTCATTTTGCCGAAGAGCTCTGGGAGACCACAGGACATTCAGATAGTATCTTTAAAGAGAAATGGCCAGAACATACTCCCTCTTTGGTTGAATCAGAAATAGCCAAGATAGCTATCCAGATAAATGGTAAACTAAGGGGGATTTTGGAATTGAGCAAGGAAGTTCCCCAGGAAGAAGTAGTAAAAGAGGCAAAGGCCCTGGCAGGGGTGGCAAAACATCTAAGAAG
>SOJT01000033.1 GCA_004376485.1 Candidatus Aerophobota bacterium
AGCCAGGCTCCCCGATCTTCAAGGACCTTGAGCTGGGCTCCTTGAATTAGTTCTCCAATCTTCGTTCCATTGGGCGAAAGACGCAAATTTTCCCTGACCGCTTTTACAGACCTGGTAGCTATAGCTTCTAGCTCTGGCATTCCTTGGTTTTGCCCACTGGGAACTCTGGGTATGGAAACATAGATCAGCAATAACACTACCAATATGACACCCATTATCCCTGCCAATAATAAGGTACTCTTACTTGCCTCACTAGAGCGCTGTTCTTCCCATTTATTTATCTTCACTTGGACCTCCTCCTCATAGTATCCCAGTTTCTTACCTTTCCCCTGGCTAGCATTAAGAGGGGTTTTGGAAGGACCTTTTTAGATCCCATTCTTATTTCTATCCTACAATTAACGGCAAAACTGTCAATATTCTTGGGTAAGTTCAGGTTGACATATTTTAGCAGTATGTTATAAGGACGGTAGACTTACTAACCAATAGCAAATAAAGAAGAGCGAGGCGAGTCAAGAGGAGATCACCATAAAGAAAAGCGGGAGAGGATTTAACATGGATTTGTTTGGCCAAGATCAAGACAAAGAGGTGAAAAAGCAGGCTCCTTTAGCCGATCGTATTCGGCCGGAGAGCCTGGAGGAATTCGTGGGACAAGACCATATTGTAGGAGAGGATAAAATTCTGCGGAAAATGATGAATAAAGATAGGTTAGCCTCCTTGATCTTCTGGGGACCCCCTGGCTCAGGAAAGACCACCCTGGCCCGAATTATCGCTCATCATACTCACTCCCACTTTGTCCAGTTCTCTGCCGTCGCCTCCGGGGTAGCTGATGTCAGAAGAGTGGTCAAAGAAGCTCAGGCTAGACTAAAACTCTATGGACAAAAAACCATCCTCTTTGTAGATGAAATTCATCGCTTTAACAAAGCTCAACAGGATGCTTTCCTGCCTTATGTGGAAGATGGGACTATTATCCTGATTGGTGCCACTACAGAAAATCCATCTTTTGAGGTGATCGGACCCCTTCTTTCCAGAACCAGAATTTTTACCCTGGAAAGACTTACCTTCAAGGAGATTAAGAGAATTGTTGAGCGGGCTATAAAAGATAAGAAAAAGGGCTTGGGCCAATATAAAATAGAAATTGCTCCAGAGGCTCTGGATTTAATCATCAATGTTTCCAACGGGGATGCCCGGGTGGCATTGAATGCGGTGGAGATAGCTACTGAAACAAGCGAGCCCAACTCACGAGGTATCCGTCACATTGACCTGAAGGCATCTGAGGCAGCTCTTCAAAGCAAGGCCCTATTATATGACAAGGCCGGTGAGGAGCATTACAATGTTATCTCTGCTTTCATTAAATCGATGCGAGGATCCGATCCTGATGCCGCTCTTTACTGGTTAGCTCGTATGACTGAAGCAGGGGAGGATCCCCGCTTTATTGCCCGGCGAATGATTATCTTTGCCTCTGAAGACGTAGGTAATGCGGACCCTCAGGCTCTTTCAGTAGCTACGGCAGCGGCTCAGGCTGTAGAGTTTGTGGGAATGCCCGAAGCCCAGATAAACCTGGCTCAAGCAGCTACCTACCTCGCCTCTGCCCCAAAATCCAACGCATCTTACCAGGGTCTTCTGGCAGCCAAGGAAGATGTCGGAAGAACCTTGAATTTACCGGTACCTCTTCATCTTCGTAATCCTGTGACCTCTCTAATGAAAAGATTAGGCTATGGCAAAGATTATAAGTATCCCCATGCCTTCCCTCAAGGCAAAGTAGAGCAGGAGTATCTTCCCAAAGAATTGAGGAAAAGAAAATACTACTGTCCTTGAGGTGACCTGGGCTTCCTCAATATCTCTTGTACACGAGGCCAGTCTTTTGGCTTCATCCTGGATTGGAGTTTTTCCAGGATTTCTTTCTGTTTCGCTCTCTTAAGTTCCTCTTCTCCTTCCGGAGGAGGCGATGCAAGGAGTTCCCTCAAACGCCTCGCAAGTTCCTCCACAGACTCCTCCTCTGGGGGAACCTCAGGAGTTACCTCAGGCTTAGGTTTCTTCATTGGTGAGATTGTTTTCTGATAAGCCATCCAGAGTAGGCCCCCGAAGAAACCTAATGTTCCCAACATCAGGAGTCCTCCCAGGGTATTGGATTCTTTGTTTCCTTCTTTCCCTGAAGTCTCTGAATTCAATCTCCTCTTCCTGGTATGCTGCTCCTTTTTCTCGGGACGAGTTTCATCCTTCATCTCTCTTCGCTCCTCTCACCTGCTATTTCTTTTCAGAGATATTCAAGGGGAAGTACTCCCCTCGAGATCCCCTTTCTAGCACATTATATCCTATTGCTAAATTAAAATCAAGCCGCCGGAACAAT
>SOJT01000155.1 GCA_004376485.1 Candidatus Aerophobota bacterium
GTGCTAATGGAGTTTGACAAAGATAAGAGTTATATTAATCTAAAGCATCGGAATTTCAATAAAATTCTGACGCTTGAATATCTTAAAAATGCTTAAACCAATAAAAAACGAGGGTAGCACGCTGTGTTACAGATAGAGAACCTGGACAAGAGTTTTGGAGGAATTAAAGCGGTGAACAGGTGCTCTCTTAAGGTGCAGAAAGGCTCTATCACTGGTTTGATCGGACCTAATGGAGCAGGAAAAACTACCCTTTTTAACCTGGTCACCGGTTTTCATAAGCCTGACAGGGGCGGTATATGGCTCTCGGGGAAGCGAATTGATGGTCTTCCGCCTCATAAGATTGCCAGAAGAGCCATCTCCAGAACCTTTCAGATCCCACGAGAGCTGAAGGAGATGACCGTTCTAGAGAATCTGATGCTTATTCCGCTGCTGCAAAAAGGGGAAAAAATCTGGAATTCTCTCTTAAGACCCAGCGTAGTAAGAAGCCAGGAAAGAGAAATTATGGAGAAAGCTCTATATGTACTGGAGTTTGTGGAACTGATCCACCTCAAGGGTGACTATGGTAAGAGCTTATCTTCGGGCCAGAAGAAACTATTAGAGTTGGCTAGAACTTTGATGTCAGATCCCAAAATGATTCTTTTGGATGAACCCGGGGCGGGGGTAAATCCCACCTTGATGAGAAAATTAATTCGGAATATAGAAGAGCTTCGAGAAGAAGGCACAACCTTCTTTCTCATTGAGCACGATATGGATCTTATTATGAATCTCTGCGACCGGGTGATAGTAATGAACAAAGGCCGCGAGCTCGCTGAGGGAAAACCCGAGGATATCAAAAAGGACGAGAGGGTAATGGAAGCATACCTGGGAGGGCGGTGAGGATGGCAATTCTTGAAGCTAAAAAAATAAGAGCCGGCTATGGAGAGATGGAGATTCTCCATGGTGTCTTCGTGAAAGTGAATGAGGGAGAGATTGTCTCCATAATTGGTCCTAACGGAGCAGGTAAGTCTACCCTGCTGAAAACCATCTTAGGGTTGCTGAAACCCCTGGAAGGAAGGGTGATCCTCGACGCTGAGGACATCACCGGATTAGACCCGGATAGAATTGTCCGCAAAGGTATATGTTATGTCCCCCAGACAGACAATATCTTCCCATCTCTCACCGTAGAGGAGAACCTGGAGATGGGAGCTTTCATAAGGAAGGATGATTACAAAAATAGAATGAAAGAGATTTACAGAATCTTCCCCGAGCTTAAAGAGCGCCGCAAAGGGAGAGCGGGGAAACTGTCCGGCGGTCAGCGCCAGATGGTAGCCATCGGCAGAGCCCTGATGCTGGAGCCTAAAATTCTCCTTCTGGATGAGCCGTCGGCCAGTCTGGCTCCCAAATTAGTGCAGCTTATCTTTGAGAAAATTGTCCAGATAAATAGATCGGGAGTACCCATTCTTATGGTCGAGCAAAATACCCGTGAGGCTCTAAAGCTTGCGCATAGAGCCTATGTCCTGGCCATGGGTCGGAACCGATTTCACGATACTGGAGAGGCTCTCTTGAAAAATGAAGAGGTGGGAAGACTTTATCTGGGAGGTTGAAAATCGAGGTTCTCTCACGTATTCCACAATTAGTTATCTATGGCATCATCTCTGGAAGCATCATCACCCTTGGAGCCATAGGCCTTTCTTTGACATATGGAATATTGAATTTTGCCAACTTCGCTCATGGCGACATCATGGCTCTGGGTGCCTTCCTGGGCCTTATCTCCCTGGCCCTACTCAGGAGCCTAGGAATACCTCAGACTCCCTTCGGGCCTCTATCCTTCGGCCTTCCTATGATTCTAGCCATTTTGATGGCTATGATTTTTACCGGGGGAGTGGCTATCTTCATCGATAGGATTTTATATCGGCAGATGCGCAGGACAGCTCGGATCACATTGCTGATTGCCTCGGTAGGAGTAGCCTTTGGCCTGAGAAACATTATCCAGTTCATCTGGGGGCCTCTACCCCAGTATTACTTCAAGGGTATTCAACTGGCCCGCAAAGTTCCTCTTATCGGGGTGAAGATAAAACCTGACCAGATCTTCATCATAGGCTTTGCCGCCTTGTTGGTAGCTATCCTGCACCTCTTTCTGCAAAAAACCAAAACGGGTAAAGCCATGCGAGCTGCCTCCGACAATATGGAACTGGCCAGGGTAAGCGGAATTAATACTGAGAAGGTGATTCTCTGGACCTGGGCTATTGGTACGGCTCTGGCGGCAGGAGCAGGAATTCTGGCAGGCATTGAAAATAAATTCATCACTCCCAATATGGGGTGGGAGATGCTCCTACCCATCTTTGCCGCGGTAA
>SOJT01000001.1 GCA_004376485.1 Candidatus Aerophobota bacterium
ATAGTGAAGGTCGAGGAGAACAGGATAATTCCAGAGAACCTGCCAAAACTAAGAAAGAGAAAATTCACCGCTTTTGTCCCGGTAATGAGAGGTTGTGATAACTTTTGTTCTTTCTGTAATGTTCCTTATGTCCGGGGAAGAGAAAGAAGTAGACTTGCCCATGATATTCTAAAGGAAGTGGAGGAACTCGTCCCTCAAGGATACAAGGAGGTAACTCTTCTGGGGCAGAATGTGAATTCCTATGGCAAGGATCTGGAGGAAAGAATAGATTTTGCTCACCTTTTAGGCTTGGTTAATAAAATAGAAGGCATAAGGAGGATAAGGTTTACTACTTCCCATCCTAAGGATTTAAGTGATAAACTGATCAAGATGATGAGAGATTTGGACAAGGTCTGTGAGCACCTCCATCTACCTGTCCAATCAGGTTCTAACAAGGTTCTATCCGGAATGAACAGGAAGTACACCCGGGAGGAATATATTAACCTGGTGGATAAGCTGCGCCAGGCGATTCCTGAAATAACTCTTACCACTGATATTATTGTAGGATTTCCTGGGGAGGAAGAGGGAGACTTTCAAGATACTCTGGATCTAGTAGAAAGAGTCCGTTTTGATGGAGCCTTTACTTTTTGTTATTCTCCTCTACAGGGAACTAAGGCATCCGAGTACAGGGAAAGGGTTCCTGATAAGGTAGGTGGGGGAAGACTGAGGAGACTCATCGAGGTTCAACAGAAGATTACCCTGGAAAGAAATAAGTCTTTGGTGGGGAAGAAATTTGAGATTCTTGTTGAGGGGGTCTCAAAAAAGAGTCCTTATGAGCTTGAGGGAAGGACACGGGGTAATAAAATAGTGGTATTTAAGGGAAAAGAAGATTTAATAGGTAGATTTATCCTGGCAAGGGTGCTTAAGGCAGGATGTTGGGCCCTCAAAGGAGAGATTGTTAGTTGTTAGATGCTCTTTTGGTCATTGTAGGGCCCACCGGAGTAGGAAAGAGCGAAGTAGCTGTTGATCTGGTCGGCAGGCTCAGGGCTGAGATCATCTCTTGCGATTCCCGGCAGATTTATCGGGAAATGGATATCGGGACCGCTAAGTCTTCTCCTGAAGTGAGAAAGAAAGCTTTCCATCATCTCATTGATATTGCCTCACCCCGTGAGGTTTTCAGTGCCGCGGAATTTAAAAGAAGAGCTGAGCCCATCATCAAGAGAGTTCAGAAGAAGAATAGACTTCCTCTTCTGGTAGGGGGCAGCGGGCTCTATATAAGGGCCGTAGTTGATGGAATTTTTGTCGGTCCCGGGAGAGATCAGGATCTTCGAGCCAGATTAAGGGAGAAAGAGGAAAGAGAGGGTAGGGGAAGCCTATACCAGGAGCTTAAGAGGGTCGATCCTGCAGCGGCCTCGCATCTTCACTGCCATGATGAGAGGAGGGTTATCCGGGCTCTGGAAGTCTACTATCTCAGTGGTAGGCCAATATCCTCTTATCAAAGGCAGCCGCCTTATTCTCCCCTGCCCTCGACGGTAATGGTGGGACTGAGGATGGAAAGGAGAGCTCTTTATCAACTTATAAATCGGCGAGTAGATGCCATGATGGAAGAAGGATTGGTGGAGGAGGTGGAGGGACTACTGGACAAGGGATATGACCAGGATCTCCCTTCTATGCAAGGGCTAGGATATAGGCAGATTGTTGGCTACCTCAAGGGTAAATATTCCCGGGAGGAGGCAGTTCGCTTAACCAAGCGGGATACCCGAATATTTGCCAAGCATCAACTGAGCTGGTTTAACAAGGATTCGAGGATTATCTGGCTGGATAGGGAGAAGTTCCCTACCCCTGGTGAGGCTTCGCAAAAGATTGTAGAGATTCTATTGCAGAAACTACCCAAGGTAAGAGAGCTTATTCACTCAAGTCAGGATTAAGGGAGAGAGTAATGGATCCAGAAAAGCATCTTTGGATAATCAAGAAGAATACGGTGGAGATTGTTCAGGAAAAGGAACTTTTGAGAAAAATAAGAAAGAAAGGTTCCCTTAAGGTTAAGTTTGGAGTAGATCCCACTACCTCAGATATTCACCTGGGTCATAGTGTGGTGCTTCTTAAACTCAAGTCTTTTCAGGAATTGGGGCACCAGGTTGTTCTCTTAATTGGAGATTTCACCGCCAAGATAGGGGATCCCAGTGGTAGAGTCAAAACCAGAAAGCCACTATCCAGCGAGGAAATAGAAATTAATGCTAGAACTTATAGGGAACAGGCTTTCAAGATTCTGGATCCCAAAAGAACCCTTGTTCTTTATAACTCCCAGTGGCTGAAAAAAATGAGTTTCTCCCGGGTCCTGA
>SOJT01000143.1 GCA_004376485.1 Candidatus Aerophobota bacterium
GAAATGGAGGAGGTGAGAGGAATGACCGAAGAGAAATGTTGTCCCCAGCTCAAAAAGGAGGATTGGGACAAAAAAGAGGTAGAATGGAAGGAAAAACCTTTCTATAAAACAAAATACCACAGTCTTTTCCACATCCCCATTAATTTTGGAGGAGTGGTAAGAAAAGCCATGGAGGAAATTACTTCCAGGGACCTGGATGAGGAGCCGGCAATGATGTTTTCCAAAGAAGAGTCAATGTTTTCTTCTACTCTCTTGATTTCCCTTAAGAGGGATGCCAAAGATTTAGAAACAGAAAGGCTCTCTGGAAAATATATATCAATGATCTTTGAGAATGGATACCGGCAAACGCCAAAGTGGATGAGGGAGCTTGGGAAATACATAGAAGGGCAGGGTAAAGTAGCAAAAGATTTTCTCTTCTGGTATGTTACCTGTCCTAGGTGTGCCAGGAAATACGGAAAGACTCAGACGGTGATCTTTGCCAAAGTGGTCTGAATTATACTTTCTTTGTTGGCTCAAGAGTAGGGAGGACTTTACGGGCATACTCGAGCGCCTCACTTCTGCTTTTGACATTTCCTACTAACTGAGCTTGGTGAATCTTCTCCAGGAGGGAAGAGAGGGGGGGTCCCGGCGAGATATCCAGCTCCCTCATCAATTCCTCTCCTCCAATGAGGCGGGGAGGATGGAGGATAAGATCAGCCTTATCTAAATATTCTTTCAAGAGCTCAAAGATGCAAGATCGAGAGGCTCCTCTTTCAGGATTTAGCACCAAAAAGAGGAGGCATACCTCTACTGTCTCCTTCTTGGCCAGGATGAGAAACTCCGCCACAGAGCATGGATCCTTCCATCTATCTATCACTTTTTCCAGCCGGGGATATAGTTTTTCCAATCTCTCCAAGATCTTTACCTTTCTAGCGCTTAGCTTTAACTCCTGACCCAAAGAAGAAAGATGAGTCTTTCCCTCCTTGGGGGAGAATATAAGGGCAGCCAGCTTCAAAAGCTCCCCTCGAGTTCCAACTTCCTGGTTTCTCTCTTTTAAATGAACAGCAAGTTCACCTTTGAGCTCTTTACCCATCGCCTCTTCCTGGGAAAGCAGTATCTCCAGTCTTCTCAGACTATCCAGATGCACATCTTGCCCAAGAATATTTTTTAACAATAAGACTGCCGAAGGGTCTTCTAAATACTTGTACGACTCTGGATCTCTCAAAATAAGAAAGAGCTCCTCCTTTATCCTCTCCCTGGCTACTTTATTGATTAGACGGGATTTGGAGCGGATAAGAGCAGGAATATCCTTTTCTATTTCAAATTTGAGCTCCGCTGCCAATCGGAAAACCCGCAAAATGCGGAGAGGATCATCATCAAAGGAGTTTTTTCTGAGGAGCCGGATCTTTCTATTGATAAGGTCTTCTAGACCCGTATCAGGGTCAACCAGGAAAAGAGGTGCCTCCTTGATGAAATCCAAATCCAGGGCAAGGGCATTAATGGTAAAATCCCGCCGAAATAGATCTCCTCTTAGGTCACGAGATTTCCTCAAGGTAAAGTCAATCACTTCTCCCTCTGGAAGATAGAGTCTTCTCACCTGGGGATCCAGCTCAATGAGCTCTTTTTCCTGTTGGTAGGCAAAATTTTTAGCAGCGGAAAACTGAGAATCCTCCGTGATCAAGTCTAAATCTCCCGGCTCCTTACCTAAGAGAAGATCCCTGATATATCCTCCCACCAAGTGGAGCTTTTCTTTCTTTTTTGATCTGACTAGTTCATTTAGACAGGAGTCACTCTGGAGAATGTTCTTGAGGTGATCCCACTCAAGAGAACTGCCCGGTCCTCTCTCTTTGCGAATTTTGTCTAGAATGCCGTTGATAAACCTTCCCGAATCAACTGTGCCGTAGCGCTTAGCTATCTCAACTCCTTCATTTATGCTGACTATGGGAGGTACTTCGTCTAAAAACAGTAGTTCATAAATGGCAAATCTCAAGATATTCCTATCTACTATAGCTATGCGTTCCAGACTCCAATTCTTGGCGTACTTTTTGATGAGAAAATCGATAGGGGAAAGGTATTGGGAGGTTCCGAGGACTAGCTTTTCCGCGAATTCTTTGACCTCGGGTTTGAATCGGTAGCGGGAGAGGGTAATCTCCAAAATCTTTCGGGAGGAAACTCCTCTCATTTTCGCCTCATAGAGAGTTTGGAGGGCTATTTCTCGCGCCTTTCGCCTATTTTTCATTTCCTTTAGACCCTGGCCACCTTGTTTTCAATCATCTGCAGGATAACATAACTCATCTCCTTGTCAATATCCCTCAGTCCTGGACTTTCCAGCTCTCT
>SOJT01000087.1 GCA_004376485.1 Candidatus Aerophobota bacterium
TCCTTCTTTGGACAATTCGGCACCACGGGTAAAGGCTATGTGGTAGGAGAACTTGAGGACACAATATCAAAGATACTGGGTCTTGATCAAGTGTGGACGATCGCCTTAGTAGGAGCAGGAAAGTTGGGTATGGCTCTATTGGAGTATTCTGGTTTCAAAGAAAGTGGCTTTCATATAAGAATAGCTTTCGATGTAGATCAGAGCAAAATTGGAAAGAAACTCGTAGGGGTACCTGTCTACCATCCCTACCAAATGCCCAAGAAGATCAGGCAGCAGAAAATCAACATGGGCTTAATAGCCGTACCAGCCGAGGCAGCTCAGGAGTCAGCAGATCTCCTCATCATAAGTGGAATAAGAGCAATACTCAACTTTGCCTCAGCTACACTGATAGTACCTTCCTACGTTAAGCTCATGCAGGTGGACCTTACCTCTCAACTTGAAATTATGGCGTACTTTCTTTCTCATACAGGGGAAGAGAAGATTCTGACGAAAAGACCAAAATGGAGATAGGTGAAACAAGATGGCACATAAAATCCTCATTGTAGATGATGATCGAGATTTTGTGGAAATTAGTAGAGCTACCCTCGAGAGCAAGGGGTATCAGGTAGTGGCTGCCTATGATGGGAAAGAGGGATTGGAAAAGGCTCTCAAGGAAGATCCGGATCTCATTGTGCTCGATGTGATGATGGCTACCCAGACTGAGGGTCTGGAGGTAGCTCGTCAGATGCGAGAACACAAGAGTCTCAAGAAGACTCCCATTCTGATGGTGACAGCCATTAGAGAAAGGATGGATATCTCATCGAAGATAGGGCCGGATAAGAATTGGCTGCCGGTCACCGAGTTCATCGAAAAACCCTTTCCGCCACACAAGCTCCTGAAGAAGATTGACCAGCTTCTCAGTAGGAAGAAATAGGGAGTTCACTCATGCATCGCCTTACTTTCCAGCAAAGAATATTCCTATATTTTACTCTTACCATTGTGGTTTTGGGCGTGTTAGTTACGTTTCTAGGTACGTATCTTATCTCAAAGAGGGTACTTAGCGAGGCTCAGACTCGTATAACTCTAAACCTTCAGACGGCTGATTTTGTCTACGTAAATCATATGCAGACCATCTTCATGGCCTTGAGTCTCATGGCTGATAAGGAAAGGGTGATCCGTGCTCTCCAACTGACCGAGGATCTCAGCAGAGTGCAAACGTTCCTGGAGCAAAAGAGAACGGATTTGGAATTAGACTTTCTCACTCTGTGTGACGCAAGTGGTAGAGTGCTTCTCCGCACTCGCCCTCCCTATCTTGCCGGAGATAACTGCTTGTCTTATCCTCTCATCCAAAAAGCTCTTCAGGGCGAAGGCGCAGCAGGTACGGTAATTCTTCTTCAGGAAATGCTTCAGGGGGAAGGCGAGGGCCTAGCATCCCAAGGACATGTACGTTTCGTTCCTACCCCGAGGGCAAAACCGAAACCCGAGAGGGAAGAGAGCTCTGGTATGTGCATCATGGCCGCAGTGCCGGTCGTAGATCCTTACGATGGACGGGTTAGGGGAGTCCTTTATGGTGGCAACCTGCTAAATCGGAATTATGCTTTAGTAGATTACGTCAGGGATATGATCTTTGAAGAAAGGGAATACAAGGGCCGGGAGTTCGGCACAGTTACTATCTTTCAATGGGACGTTCGAATATCTACCAACGTACTGCGGGAAGATGGTACACGGGCAATCGGCACTCGGGTCTCGGAGGAGGTTTACCACCGGGTCCTAGAGAAAAAGGAATCGTGGCTGGAGAGGGCTTTTGTGGTACATGATTGGTACATATCAGCGTACCAGCCCATTCTTGACCCTGATGGTGATGTCATCGGGATTCTCTACGTCGGAGTCCTGGAAGATAAGTACATGGATATACGTAACGAGATTCTCGTAAACCTTCTCTTACCGTTAACTATAGGCGTAGTAGTGGTGCTTGCATTCTCCTATCTCCTTGCTCGAGACCTATCAGGTCCGGTCCGAGAGCTCCTACTCGGAACAGAGAAGGTCGCCTCGGGAGATTTGGACTATCGCATCCGAGGAAAGGTAAAGTACCCCGAAATCGAGCATCTCACCCACAATTTCAACTCTATGACCCAAGCATTAAAAGAGCGAGAAGATGAACTTCGCAAGGCGAATGAAGACCTCAGGCGAGTAAACCGCAGTTACATAGAGATGCTCGGCTTTATTTCTCATGAGATGAAAAATGCCTTGGGTAATATGATCATGAGTGCGTACAACCTGAGGGACGGTGTCGTTGGAAAGCTGACGCAAAAACAGAAAATCATGGCAGGCTTCTTGGTCCGTAGCTCTGAGCGGCTCCAGGATATGATCAAAAACTATATGGATCTCAGTCGTATTGAGAGAGGTGAACTCGAATCCCGTAAGCAAATAGTAGATTTTGAGGCCCATATCTTATCCCCGCTACTGGGTGAGATAGAAGGCCAACTCAAATCCAAGGGAATGAGGATCACCACAAATATCCCTGATCCTTATGAGATAAAAGCCGACCCCGATCTACTAAGAATTGTCATGGAGAACCTGTTGACCAATGCAATCAAATATGGGAAGGATCAGGGCAAAATAAGGATAGAGGCAACCGAATCCGATAAAGACTGGCAAATGAGCGTGTGGAATGAGGGTGAGGGAATACCGGCGGACCAATTTGGAAATCTCTTCTCTAGATTCACCAGACTAAAGACTGAGAAGTCCAAGAGAGAAAGGGGCAGTGGACTAGGTCTTTTCATCACCAAAGAAATGGTAGAAAGGCAGGGAGGTCACATCTGGGTAGAATCGAAAGTAGGTCAATGGACAAGATTCTCTTTTGTTTTGCCAAAAGATAAAGGGTAGAAAAATGCATCCAAGAAACTTGGGAAAGACCAAGGAGGTGAGAAGAATGAAGGAAGAAGCGAAAATCCTTATCGTCGATGATGACCCTGCCTTTGTGGAAGTAGCTACCGCTAGCCTGAGAACTGTGCCCTACAGGGTCGAAGCTGCCTACGACAAAGAAGAAGGAATGAAAAAGATTAAGAAAAACAAGCCCGATTTAGTTATTCTCGACGTTATGATGGAAAAATTGGATGATGGCTTTAGCATGTGCCGTGAGCTTAAACATGATCCTGAGCTTGAACAGATCCCTGTGCTTATGCTCACCGGAATAACCAAAAAAACAGGTCTTAAGTTCTCTCCTCTGACCGACGGGGAATATCTTCCGGCAGAGGACCTGATGGATAAGCCAATCAAGCCGGCTGATTTGCTAAAGCGGGTAAGAAACCTTCTCAATAAAGATAAGAAGGAAATGGAAAAACCATAAGAAACAATTAATGAAAAAGACCCTGGAAAAAAACAGGGGAGATCTGGAAGGGTTAAGCGAATGCAAATAGTCAAACTACCTAAACAGAATCTGGATAAGTTTATCAAGAGCTTAAGTAAATTTGGTCAGATCTACGCTCCCATAAAGAAAGATGCGAATACCTCTCTGTTTTCGAAGATCGAAGATTCTTCCCAAATAGATCTTGGCTATAACAGGACACTTCTTCCCCCAAAAAAGTACTTCCTTCCTCCAATCGATACTATGTTTAAATTCTCAGCCGAGGCGGGTTACGAGGAGATGGAACACGACCTAAACGAGAAATCCATCCTTCTTGGAGTCCACTCCTGTGATATTCACGGTCTAAGAATCCTTGATTTAGTTTTCTCCGGTAGATACGTCGATAACTACTATTTCACTGGGAGGAAGAATACCTCAATAATTGGAGTCAGCTGCATCCCCGATGATATGTGTTTCTGCCGCTCGATGGGAACAGATTTCGTCGAGAACGGATTTGATCTGTTCCTCTCGGATATTGACCAATCTTACTTGGTCAGAATTGCCACCAGTTTGGGAGATGATATGGTGCGAGCCAGTCAATCTTTGTTCAAAGAGGTGGGCAAAGAAGAGATCGAAGAGCATAAGAAGAAGTCCAATGAAATGCAGAAGCACTTCAAGATAGATCTTGAACTCTACAATCTACCGGAGATACTGGACCTAGAGTACGAGAGCAAGACCTGGGAAGAAATCGGAGAAAAGTGCTTGAGTTGTGGCAGCTGTTCCATGGTCTGCCCCACCTGTTATTGCTATGATGTCTTTGATGAACTCAGTCTGGACGGCAAGACTGGTGAGCGTAAGAGACGATGGGACTCTTGCCTCTTCAAAGACTACGCTTTGGTTGCCGGAGGTACGAATTTCAGGAGTGAAAGATCCGCCAGGGTTAAGAATAGATATTTTCATAAACACAGAGGCTTTGTAGCTCAATACGGAAAGCCAAGCTGCGTTGGGTGCGGGCGGTGTATCCAGTCCTGTCCCGCGAAGATAAATATCGTCGAGGTAATTACTAAGATAAGGAGCGACGCTTATGTATAACGGCAATTGTGCGAGTCACACAGACAATATTTATCAGCCACACTTAGCCAGAATTGTTCGCAGGCTGCCTCAGATTAAGGATCATCGACTCTTTCAACTGAGATTCGAAGATTCTGAGATAAGGCAGAACTTCAGTTATAGGCCGGGCCAGTTTGTTGAACTAAGTATCATTGGAACGGGGGAGGCTCCTATCTCCATATCTTCTTCTCCTACGCGTCCAGGAGTTATCGAGTTATGTGTAAGAAGGATCGGTCGGATGACCGAGGCTCTATTTAGGCTCCCTCTCAATTCTTTGGTAGGTGTGAGAGGGCCGTACGGTAACGGGTTTCCGCTAGAACAAATGCGCGGAAATAACCTTTTGATAGTGGCTGGTGGTCTAGGTATGGCTCCCTTAAGATCCCTTCTGTGGTATGCTCTCGACAACCGGTCTCTTTTCAAAGAGGTCATACTCATGTTCGGAGCAAAGGTGGCCGAGGAAATGCTCTTTAAGTATGAGCTACTGACCCTTCTGGACCGAACAGATATGAGATGTCTTCTCACTGTAGACAAAGACGAAGAGGGAACCTGGCCCGCTCAAGTAGGGGTAGTAACCAAGCTATTTGATTTGTTTGAAGTTGATCCCAAGATAACCTACGCTGCCGTATGTGGGCCACCCATTATGTATAAGTTCGTCTCAAAAAAGCTCTTGGAGAAGAAGTTTTCTAAAGATAGAATACTCATGTCTCTTGAGAGGAAAATGAAATGCGGTGTGGGAAAATGTGGTCACTGCATGATTGGCTATAAATACACCTGCATCGATGGACCTATATTCACCTACTGGGATGCGATCAATCTTCCAGAGATGATATGAAGGAGCAAATAGCATGAGTAAACCAAAGATAGGTATATTCGGAATGACTGGATGCGCCGGTGAGCAAATAGTGATCCTCAACTGCGAGGACGAGCTTATGGACATTCTTAAAGTACTGGACATCAGATCATTTCACACTGCCATGAGCAAAAATGACGAAAAATGTAACCTGGACATAGCCTTTGTGGAAGGAGCACTAGTTCAGCCCGAGGAAGAGATATCTCTAAAGGAAATTAGAAAAAGATCAAGGCTCCTTATCGCCCTGGGTACCTGCGCTGTCTGGGGAGGGGTGGCGGCTATGAAAAATGAGGTCTCACGTCAGAGGTTGAAAGATATAGTTTACGGCTCTCCGGGACGGATATTTAAGAGCATTCCTGCTCAACCCCTTCATAGTTTCGTAAAGGTTGATTTTTCCATCTCCGGCTGTCCTATAGAGAAGGAACAATTCCTGCAGGCAGTTGCTTCTCTGGTTCATGGAGACATCCCGGTTCTACCAAAATATGCTGTTTGCACTGAGTGCAAGATAAATGAGAATACCTGTCTCTTGCTAGAAAAAAGTGAGCTTTGCCTGGGACCGATAACTGTTGCTGGATGTAATGCACGCTGTGCCAACTGTGGTATACCATGCAGTGGCTGTCGAGGTCCGGTGGAAGAGGCTAATATCGCCTCTGAGGTAGAAATATTAAAAGAAAAGGGATTTACTTTGGGAGATATCAATAATCAATTGCGTACTTTTGCGGGACCGGCAGAAGCTATTCAAACACATTTGGCTAAAAGGTGAAGAGAATGCAAAAATCAGTGGTGATTGATCATTTATGTAGGATTGAAGGTAATGGAGGAATTAACGTAGCCATCGAAGATGGAAGAGTGGTCAAGGTTGAGATAGATATCTTTGAAGGGGCACGATTCCTGGAAGCCCTGGTGGTGGGAAGACTGTATTACGAGGTACCGCCGATACTCTCGCGTATCTGTGCTATCTGCTCCGCTGTCCACACTGTAACCTCCTTGATGGCTGTAGAGGATGCTTTTGAAACTGAACCCAGTGCTCAGACTCAACTCTTGAGGGAGCTCCTAGTTCAAGGGGGAAATATCGAGAGCCACGCCTTGCATCTATTTTGCCTGGCCCTCCCTGATTTTCTCGGGTATAGTAGCCCTTTCGCCTTGGCTGAGGATTATCCTCAGGAAGTGAAGATAGGATTGGGATTGAAAAAACTAGGTAATACCATTCAGGAGACTGTGGGAGGTCGGGCTGTTCATCCAGTCAACGCTGTTCTGGGTGGGTTTGGCACGGTGCCAACTAAGAAAAGACTTCTTGAACTCAAGCAGGAATTAACCAAAGGGTTGGAAGAGGCTTTAGCCGCCGTTGAGTCTGTAGCCCGCTTACGGATTCCCGATTTTTCTCAATCCCCCACTCTCTATGCAGCGTTAGCTTCCTCATCGGAAGAATACAGTCTCTTTGGAGACAAAGTTATTTTCTCCAGCGGCGAGTCTAGAAAGGTAAGCTCCTATAGGGAAATCTGCAACGAGACAGTCGTGCCTCATTCTCACGCAAAACATAGCCATTTCAAAGGCCTGCCATTCATGGTTGGTGCTCTGGCTAGAGTAATGCTCAATGGCCATAAATTAGATTCTGAAACCAAAAAAGCTAGGGAAAAATTGGGTCTCGGCTCATTTACAGAGAACATACTTTTGAACAACAGCGCCCAGGCTATTGAAATAATCTACTCCATAAAGAGATGTATCCAGATTATTGATCAACTGCTCAAAAGAGGAATAAAGAATGAGAAACCGGTTGAAATTAGACCCAAAGCGGGTCAGGGGACAGCCGCCCTGGAGGCCCCCAGAGGAATACTCTATCATAGCTACAGTTTCGATAATGCAGGAAGAATAACCAAGGCTGATGTTATCACTCCCACCGCTCAAAATTTAGCAAATATGGAAAAGGATTTTCGAGCTTTGGCCCACAACTTCGCTGGTGAATCCAAGGATGGTCTGCGAGTAAAGATAGAGATGGTGGCTCGAGCCTATGATCCTTGCATTTCTTGCTCTGTTCATTGAAATAAGGTAGTTGAGTAGTGATACAAGATACCTCAGATTTGTGTTCTTTTGTAGGAGCTCAAACCCGAAAGGTATCTTTGTGGTTCCCGATATTCTAGCTAATGCTGAATGAGCATATGAATAAGAATACTCTAGCAGAGTATCCTCGCTATTTCTTTAGCTAATTAGGGAGTATTATATCAGATTTGGGTTAGATTTTACAGGATGATAAGTAAAGTATCATAGGTGTATTTAATCATGAAAGAACACGAAAGAATGCCTGTCTATACCATTGGAATTGCCGCAGAATTTCTGGGTGTTTGTCCGGCAACCTTGCGTCTTTGGGAGAAGAAAGGTATCGTCAAACCAGCCCGAATAGGAAAGAACAGGTTCTACTCCAAATGCGACATTGATCGGTTAGAACGTATCAAGTACCTTCTCCAGAAGATGAGAATGAATGTCGCCGGAGTAAGGGAAGTATTAGACGCAAAATTTTGTTGGGATGCAAAGAATTGTAGCGAAAAGATGCGAAAGAATTGCTCAGTTTACCTTCAATGCCAGAAGCTCCGGGAGAGCAAGTACGGGAAATGATTGAGTAGATATGATTCAATCGCTTCTCCTTCGGTTAGATTCTAGACGATTCAATTCGCTAATCTTTGCCAAAGTCTTGATTAGTCTTAAGCAGTTTAGCTGAATCCTTTTTTCATCCAAATCATCAAAATGTGGCTCCTCTTCCCTGAAAATAAAAAGGGACAGAGAATGCCTGGTAAGAAGAATTAGCATGAGCCGTTAAAAATCTACTCTGAGTACTGGTGAGTTCATTCACGCATCCCAAGCCTCATCGTGTCAAAAAGCCTCCTATCAATGCAAAGTAATTATGTCATACTTTTTGTGGTAAGGATGAGTCATGGTCAAGATGTAGTTTGACAAACATTAAACTTTATTTAAACTTATTGGTAAAAGATATGTCGGAA
>SOJT01000110.1 GCA_004376485.1 Candidatus Aerophobota bacterium
GGGGGAAAGGCACAATTTTCTCCTCAGTACCACCAATATCCATGGAAAGAAGGGAAGGGGCTCCTCCCCTATTATTTAGACTCCGGAAAAATGGAAATGTTCCCTTGGAAAGAGAAGTTAGAGGTAGGCAAATCTATGGGGTGAGATTCCTCTAAACTACCGGGCACAGGTTAAAGACCCAGGAGACAAAGATGCTTATCAATATGGGATGAGACTGTGCTGTAGTGCTCTTCCTCATATTGGAAGAGATCTCTGTAAATCTCGTCCCGATATAGGAAATTCCCCTCCTCGTCCCTCTTGCTCAGAATGGATCCATAGGTCAGGTGAAGGAGCTGTCGGGAATCCTCCTTATCCAAAAAAGTCTCCAGCTTTTCATCGGAAATCGTCTTAAGATCAGGGATTCGGGAAATGTCGGTAGTTACATGGTAGGAAGATTTATCTTTTTCAAAACTCTTTAGGGCAAATTGATGGAATCTGCGGTAAAGGGAAGGATCTTTTCGGGCGATGACTCTTACCGCTTCTAACCAGCTGGTTCCTGCAGTTTTCACATGAAAAACCCCCCTGGTTTTCTCCTTAAAAATGGGGTAAATAGAGAATTTATCGCTTCCAGAGTGAAGACTCAGCTTGTAGCCTCCTAAGTCCCGGGCTATGGCGGCATGCAGATACAGCTCTCTCTCAAATTCATCAAGGTTGCCAATGTAATCAATACCCTTCTGAAAATCCCCCACAAAGCGAAGGGCCAAATTCTGGAAATCCACCTGATTTCTGTGGAGTTCCTCTGCAATAAAAATATGAGCCAGGGGGCTGGTAGGAAAAGGTGTCTCATCTACCGAAACCTCAAAGTCGAACCCCTCTTTCTTATAGTCCTTTAGGTATCGGTAGCATTCTATAGCATATCTTATGGCGGGAAGATAGGTAACTATAATATTTTTGAGGAGCTCTCTTTCGAATTGTAACTCGTTTCCTTTAATGCTATAATTTTTCTCTAGATACAGCCTTTCTAGTTCACTCACCCCTTCCATTGATTGGTAAATTTCATCTATTTCGGTCTTGTCTCTTGCAGCCAGGTCAGCCCTTACAAAGTCGGAAGGGTCTATGGTGAACATAGAGTAACCGATCCTCACCGCTTTCTTAAGATCGTCCATTTTCTTGAGGTGATCGGCATCCGCCCCAAAAGGGCCTTCATAACCTTCCTGAAAGCAGCCCCAGAGGGCACTATCCATTACCTCCTCCAGGGTTCTTTTTGTCCGGCTTATCTCCCTGATAGACTGCTGAGCAAGAACCGGTGAGACCCTGTGGTTCCTTAAGGCTCTTATATGGCCAGGGGTTGCTATTCCCAGTCTGTCTCCGGTACCGAATGAAGCTTTAAGACCTAAAGGGGAAGGAGACAACCAGGGGAAAATCTGCCTTAATTTTTCCATATTCTCATGGCTTAGCTCGGCAAGTTTCAAGAAAAGGTGGGTATTCCCTCGTTTTATCCGACCAATAACACTGCCTCTGAACTCACCCGGGAGTGATTTACCTATAATGATGAGATATTTTCTCTTTTCTCCCTTCACCATAAATAAGAAGTTCTGGTTAACCTCTCTTACTGATCGGGAGTAAGGGGAGTATCTTTTTCCAAATTTCTTTTTGAAGTCCTCCAGTATCCCCTTAGCATTCATTTTAACCTTCTCTGTAGCGATCTCCTTTTAATCTCTCTTGTGATTGATTTTTGATAAATTAATGGCCTCCATCCGGTTCTCCCCGGATTCAAAACTCTCAAAATAAATCCGGCAAGGAACATTAGGGTGGATAGTGCAGAGAATAAATACTCCTGCCCCCCTTAGCTAACGGCCCTTTGATTACTGCTTCCAGCTCTTCCTTGGGTCTCTGGGTCACCTCCTCAATGGGAGGGAGCTTGCCGGGGGGAAATTTTTCCATGATATCATCATGAAGTTTCACCATATAGTCCAAAAGAGCCTCCATAGCTGGTTCAGCCTTCTCAGCCCTGGCCAGGGTAGATTTACCCACCGATCCTTCAGGAGTAGCCGCCAACTCAATAGGACCAGCTCCCACATGGCCGTACCACTTAATGGGTCTCTGCCACAGGTTTCCTGCTTTGTCAATATGTCCCTCCGGAAGATAGCCCCTGGGCTCTGTGTCAACTGCATCCTCCATGTGGATCATCTCCGGGAACAGGTTAAGACACACAGATGTTTCCACCTCATCCGCATGAATAAAAGGGGTTTCAAATGGTCCGCCTTCCTCCTTGGTCTTTAGCAATTGAGGGA
>SOJT01000053.1 GCA_004376485.1 Candidatus Aerophobota bacterium
TCGGTGGATCGACTCTCTCTCCCAGCAATATGCCCTAATTGGACCGGTAAAAGATAGAGAAGAGACAGTGTTTCAGCCTGTTCAATCTCCTGAACAGCTCGAAATGGATTATATCAGCACCATGGCGGCTCCCCGTAAATTCATCTATCCTTCCCGACAATTACTTTTCCGATTTACCCCTCAGGGAGATGATCAGCTTATTACCGAAGAGATTCTTCCCCAGAGCCAACAAATCCTTCTGGCAGTACACCCTTGCGATGCCCATGCCATTATGGTACTGGATAGAGTCCTTATGGGCGAATTTACCGATTCCTATTATACGAAACAGAGGCAAAATACCTTCCTGATTGTTCTTAATTGCCAGAAGGTAGATAAGAACTGTTTTTGTGATTCAATGGGGACCGGTCCCTTCCTTCATTCCTGGATGGGACAGGATCCGGCAAAAGGTTGTGACCTTGAACTGACCGATTTGGGAGACAGATATCTAGTAGAGTTTCTCAACGGAAAAATTAGGAAACTCTTCTCTTTTCCTTTAGAAACGGCTAATGACGAGGATATTCAACTCAAGAAGAAAAGAGAGGTTAGAATAAAGGAAAAATTTGTTAAGAAGCTGAATATAGAAAACCTTCCTTCCTCACTGCGTCAGAATATGGACCATTCGGTCTGGTCTCGGATAGGCGAGGCAATATGCCTTTCCTGTACCAATTGTACTATGGTCTGCCCCACCTGCTACTGCTATAATACTGTAGATACGGTTAAACTTGATTTGAGCAAAAGCGAAAGATACAGATACTGGGACTCCTGCCAGGAACTCCATTTTGCCGAAGTACATGGAGGCAATTTCCGCTCGACCAGAGGGGCAAGATTAAGACAATTTGTGCTTCATAAGCTCAGTTATTGGATGGAGCAGTATGGATGTTTTGGTTGTGTGGGCTGTGGGCGGTGTATCAACTGGTGTCCCACCGGTATAGATTTGACGGAGATAGTCAAAGAAATACGAGGGACCAAGATTAATGAACAATACTCTTAGACCTTTTATGGCCAGAATTACCTCCATAAGAAAAGAGACTTACGATACCAACACCTACCAATTCCGATTGAAGGAGAATCCGGGGTTTTCCTTTCTTCCCGGACAATTCAATATGCTAGGCATCCCTGGAGTAGGAGAAGCTCCTATCTCCTTTAGTTCCGAACCGGACCAGAAAAACAAATTCGAGCATACTATAAGAGCGGTGGGGAGAGTGACCCAGGCTATGACTCAACGCAAAGAGGGGGAGTGGCTGCAGATCCGGGGTCCCTATGGCAGAGGCTGGCCGACAGAAGATGCTCGGGGAAAGAATATCCTGGTGGTGGCAGGAGGTATTGGATTGGCTCCTCTGCGAGGTTTTCTCCACCAGGTATGGAAAAACCGTAACGATTTTGGCAAAGTGGTTATACTCTACGGAGCCCGCACGCCTGACGATCTTCTGTTTAAGGAGGAGCTGCCTCTCTGGCGTAAAAGACCAAATACTCAGCTCCTGTTAACGGTAGACGAAATTCCCCCCCAAACCCGATGGGAGGAAAATCAAGGAGTGGTGATAACTTTATTTGACAGGGTGGAGATTTCTCCCCAAAATACGCTGGCTTTAATCTGCGGACCAGAAATAATGATGAGATTTGTGGTGGTAGGTCTTCTCCAGCGCGGATATTCGGCCTCACACCTATATCTATCCCTGGAAAGAAGGATGAAATGCGGAGTAGGCCAGTGCGGACATTGCCAAATTGGGCCCAAATATGTGTGCCTGGATGGGCCAGTTTTCCCCTATAATGAAATTCGAGGTCTTCCGGATACTTTAATTTAAGGAAATGGTATGAAAAAAAATCGTATCGCCATCTTTAAGTATAGCTGCTGTGCTGGCTGCCAGTTTCAGCTCTTTTTTTTTCAGGAACATGTTCTGGAAACCTTAGCAGCGGTAGATATTGTCTACTGTAAAATGGGAGCCAGCGGCGGGGTAAAAGAAGGTCCCTTTGAGGTAGCTTTAATTGAAGGAGCCATCACCGAGTCCTGGCAAATTGATGAGTTGAAAAGAGTAAGGGAAGTCAGCCATTTCTTGATCCCCATAGGGTCCTGTGCTGTTAACGGAGGCATCCCGGCCATTAAAGACATCTATCCCGAAATGGAAGTGGAAAAACGGGTCTATCAAGACCTCTCGGTTATTCACTCTGTAAAAGCTCATCCCATAGATGATTATGTACGAGTAGATGGATACGTGAG
>SOJT01000133.1 GCA_004376485.1 Candidatus Aerophobota bacterium
GACCTCTGGATCTTCATAAGCTCTCTGTATCTTCTCCTCTTTACCGATGAAGGAACCTTTGGACCCAGAGAGTAGGCAGAGGTACCCCTCTCAGGAGAATATATGAAGGCCCCTACCCAATCAAATTTGAGTTTTTCCACATCCTTCAACAGCTTCTGAAAATGAGCCTCTCTTTCTCCAGGAAACCCCAGCAAAAATGTGGTGCGAATCGCAATTTCCGGGATCTTCTCCCTTAATTGATTGATGAGTCTCTTTGCTACCTTGAACTGAGGACGCTTCATCCTGGCCAGGATCTCATTGTGAGTGTGCTGAAGAGGAAGATCAATATATCTGGAGACTTTTTTCGAAGAAGCCATAGTCTGAATAAGGGATAGAGTAAGGTGAGCAGGATGAGTGTAGAGAAGGCGAACCCACTTAAGTTTTTCTACCATTTCCAATTTTTCTATCAATCGAGGAAGAGAGGTTTTTTTACTCAGATCCCGGCCATAGAAAGTGGTATCCTGAGCAACCAGGATAAGTTCTCTTACTCCCAGCTCTACAAGAGCTTTAGCTTCTTTGAGGAGATCCTCTACAGGCCTTGAGCGGTACTTTCCTCTCAGATAGGGAACCAGACAATAGGAACACCGATTAGAACAACCCTCAGCGATTTTCAGATAAGCATAGGAAGGAGGGGTACTCAGAAGACGAGAGAAGCTGGAGTCATAGAGAAAACGGGGTTCATTCACAAGATATAGACCTGATGACCCATTGGCCAGGGCATCTACCACTCTATCGATTTCATAAAAGTCGGCACTGCCCAAGAGAGCATCTATCCCAGGATAATGGCGAAAAAGTTCCTTTTTCTCCAACTGGGGGAGGCATCCACAGACAATAATCCTCTGGGAGGAATCCTTCTTTGAGATGGCACGAGAAATAACAGCATAGGCTTCCCGGCGAGCCTTTTTTATAAAAGAGCAAGTGTTGATGATAATAATATCGGCTTCATCTATTGAGGAAGTAAAAGAATGTCCTCGCTCTCCCAGTTTCCCTAGAATAACTTCACTATCCACCAGATTTTTGGGGCATCCCAGGGAGATGAGTTTGATTTTCATCATTATCTCACCCGTAAAAAATACAATTTACAGCGAGAAGCTTCTTGAAAAGCGACGACTAAATACACTAGCCGGATTTCACTAGACAAACAATGGGTAAGGTCAGATAGCCATAATCTGGGAAAGCTGATAGAGATCCAGATCGATCTCTTTTTTCTCTCGCCAGGCATGCTCCAGAGGAAAAATCTCAACTTGATTGGCGATGAGTCCCACCATCTTTCCCCCATCTCCTCTTTTAAGCACATCCACTGCATCCGCCCCCAGCCTGGTGGCCAGGATTCTATCCAAAACTGTGGGAGACCCTCCCCTCTGCAGGTGCCCTAACACAGCGACTCTAACTTCGTAGCCGATTTTTTCCCTTATCTTCTTCCCTATTTCAAAAGCTCCTCCGGCCTCATCTCCTTCAGCTACCACAATAATGCTGCTGGTTTTACCTCTAGTTCGTCCTTCCTCTAATTTGCGGCAAACTTCATCTAAATCGGTCTTCATCTCTGGAATAAGGATCTCCTCCGCCCCACCAGCTAGACCTGCCCAGAGGGCAATGTAACCCGATGTTCTTCCCATAACCTCCACAATGAAAAGTCTGTTATGAGCGGTGGCGGTATCCCTTAACTTATCTATGGCCTCCAGAGCAGTATTAAGTGCGGTGACAAATCCAATGGTAAGGTCACTTCCCGCAATATCATTATCGATGGTGGCGGGAATACCTGTGGTGGGAATTTGCCATTTTTTATTCAGATTATAAGCTCCCCGGAAGGATCCATCTCCTCCAATAACTATTAATCCTTCAATGCCCAGCTTCCTCACAGTATCAGAGGCCTTCCTCTGCCCTTCCTCGGCTAAGAAGCCCTCAGCTCTCGCCGTCCCTAGAATAGTACCTCCCTGATAGATGATTCCACTCACAGAATGGGCATTCAAAGGACAGGAATCTCCTTCCATAAGGCCAGCGAAACCTCTCCTGATCCCTACCACCTCTATTCCTTCATAAACAGCCTTTCTTACTACCGCCCGGATGCAGGCATTCATCCCTGAACAATCTCCTCCACTGGTCAAAACCCCGATTCTTTTCATCTCTTTCCCCTACCCTCTCCTCATTTAAAAGTTCCCCAGCCGCCAGCACCCGAGGAATTCCTGAGGTTTATCAGGGCTCCC
>SOJT01000131.1 GCA_004376485.1 Candidatus Aerophobota bacterium
TAACCAACCTGTTTGATTTTGTTGAGCTTGATCCTGAGATAACTTATGCGGCCGTATGTGGACCACCCATTATGTATAAGTTTATTTTAGAAAAACTTTTAGAGAGAAATTTCCCCAAAGATAGAATACTGATGTCCCTTGAGAGAAGAATGAAATGCGGCGTGGGTAAATGTGGTCACTGCATGATCGGCTATAAATATACCTGTATTGATGGGCCCATATTTACCTACTGGGATGTCATCAATCTACCAGAGATGATATAAAGGAGAAAACGGCATGGCTAAACCAAAGATAGGAATTTTCGGAATGACCGGGTGTGCCGGTGAGCAAATAGTAATACTCAACTGCGAGGATCAGCTAATGGATATTCTTAAAGTACTGGATATTAGATCATTTCACACTGCTATGAGTGAAAATGACGAGGAATGTGATCTGGACATAGCCTTTGTGGAAGGAGCAGTAGTCCAGTCCAAGGAGGAGGAGCTGTTAAAGGAGATTAGAAAAAGATCAAGGCTTCTTATTGCTCTCGGCACCTGCGCCGTCTGGGGAGGAGTGGCAGCTATGAAAAATGAGGTCTCACGTGAGAAGTTGAAGGATCAAATTTACGGCCCTGCAGGAGAGATATTTAAGAGCATCCCTGCTCAACCGCTTCGCAGTTTTGTAAAGGTCGATTTTTCCCTCTCCGGCTGTCCTATGGAGAAGGAGCAATTCCTGCAGGCAGTTGCTTCTCTGGTTCATGGAGACATCCCGGTTCTACCAAAATATGCTGTCTGCACCGAGTGCAAGATGAATGAGAATACCTGTCTCCTGCTAGAGAAAGGCGAACTTTGCCTGGGACCAATAACCGTTGCCGGCTGCAGGGCACACTGCCTTAGCTATGGCATACCATGCAGTGGCTGTCGAGGCCCGGTGGAAGAGGCCAATATCGCCTCGGAGGTAGAAATATTAAAAGAGAAGGGATTCACTTTAGGAGACATAAATAATCAATTGCGTACTTTTGCTGCCCCGGCTGAAGCTATCCAAACATATTTCGCTAAAAGGTGAAGAAAATGGGAAAATCAGTGGTGGTTAATCATTTATGTAGAGTTGAAGGTCACGGAGGAATTAACGTAGCTATTGAAGATGGAAAAGTGGTCAGGGTTGAGATGGACATCTTTGAAGGAACAAGATTCCTGGAAACTTTAGTGGTGGGAAGATCATATAATGAAATATCACCCATACTATCACGTATCTGTGCTATATGCTCTGCTGTCCATACCATAACCTCTTTGATGGCCGTTGAGGATGCGTTTGATGCCAAAATTAGTTCTCAGACAGAGCTCCTGAGGGACCTTTTAGTTCAGGGAGGAAATATTGAGAGCCATGCCTTGCATTTATTTTGTTTAGCCATTCCCGATTTTCTGGGCTATAGCGGGGCTTTCACTTTAGCCAGTGATTATCCTCAGGAAGTGAAGATAGGGCTGGAATTAAAAAAACTGGGTAATACTATCCAGGAAACCATAGGAGGTCGAGCAGTCCATCCGGTTAATGCTGTTTTGGGTGGGTTTGGCACGATACCCACCAAGGAAACTCTCCTCAGAGTCAAAGAAGAGTTAATAAAGGGGCTTGAAGAAGCTCTGGCCGCCATTGAGTTTATAGCCAGTTTAGAGATTCCAAATTTTTCTGAGTCCCCCGCTGTCTATGCAGCATTAGGTTCCTCAGGAAAAGAATATAGCCTTTTTGGAGATAAAGTTATTTTCTCCAGCGGAGAGTCAAGGGAGATTAAGTCATATAAAGAGATCTGCAATGAGACAATTGTTCCTCACTCTCATGCAAAACACAGCCATTTTAAAGGCAGGCCATTTATGGTTGGTGCCCTGGCCAGAGTAATGCTCAATGGTCACAAATTAAAATCCGAAGCTAGAGAAACAAAAGAGAAATTGGACCTCGATTCACCTTCGGAAAATATACTTCACAATAATACCGCCCAGGCCATTGAACTAGTCTACTCCCTGGAAAGATCTATCCAGATCATTGACGAGTTAGTTGAAAGAGGAATAAGGGATGAGAGACCGGTTAAGATTAAACCCAAAGCTGGTCAGGGAACGGCCGCCGTTGAGGCCCCCAGAGGAACACTTTATCATAGTTACACTTTTGATAAGGAAGGAAGGGTAACCAGAGCTGATGTCATCACCCCCACCGCTCAAAATCTAGCCAATATAGAGAAGGATTTTCGAGCCTCGG
>SOJT01000190.1 GCA_004376485.1 Candidatus Aerophobota bacterium
GCCTATGTGGCCAGCAGAGGGGGGATATTGCAGCTCACCAAGGGTCTGGCCGTGGAATGGGCCAAATACAATATCAATGTCAATGCTATTGGTCCCGGCTATTACAAAACCCAGCAAACAGCTCCTCTTTTTGCTGATAAAGCCTGGACTGAGAGGACCTTAAAGAGAATACCTCTGGGAAGGATTGGTATACCTGAAGATCTGGCAGGAATAGTGGTATTTCTCTCTTCCGATGCTTCAGATTATATTACTGGCCAAATGATCTTCGTTGATGGAGGTTGGCTGGCTATGTGAGATGGAGATTAAATGGTCTGGGAGGTTCTAGAATGAAGGCAGCAGTATGGCTAGGGAAGGAAAAACTTGTGGTCAGAGACGTGGAAAGACCATCGGCTGGGCCAGGGGAGGCTCTCATCAGGGTAAGGTGGGCTGGTATCTGCGGGACAGATCTGGCTGTTTATGCGGGAAAATTCCCCCGGGCCAGACCCCCTCTCATTCCCGGTCATGAGTTTTCAGGAGAGATTGTCCAGGTTCCCCGGGAAAATCCATCAGGATTAAAAGAAGGTGATGCGGTGGTGGCAGACCCACTGCTTCCCTGTGGGGCGTGCTATAGCTGCCGGATGGGAATGTACAATGTGTGTGAGAACTTTGCCATAATGGGCGTTGATGCTTCCGGCTCTTTTGCTGAATTTGTTAAAGTTAAAGCAGGGAATATTTATCTTCTTCCCCCTCATCTTTCCCTGGAGCTGGCGGCTCTGACAGAGCCCACAGCAGTGGCCCTTCATACTGTTCAAAGATCGGGTATGAGATTGGGCGATTCGGTAGTCATTCTGGGTGGAGGTCCTATTGGGCTATTAATTGCTGAGCTGGCCAGGATGGGCGGAGCCCTGCCCATAATCATCTCGGAGGTGAGTTCCTACCGGGCGAATTTAGCTAGAAAGCTGGGTTTTGAAGTTGTTGTCCCTGACAAAGATGAGCTGGAGAAGAGAGTAAGGGAACTAACCCGCGGACGGGGAGCCGATGTGGTTTTTGATGCAGTGGGACTTCCAGCAGTTGCATCAGAGTTTACCCGTATCTCGAGAATTGGTGGTCGAATCGCTGTAGTGGGGATATATAAGGAGCCCAGCCCCGTGGATTTAAGAGAAGTTTGCTTTGGTGAATTAACCATAATTGGTTCGCGGGTCTACCGTTATCCTGATTTTGAGAAAGTGATGGATCTTATCTTGAAAGATTCAGATCGTCTGTCTTCAATAATCACGGGAAAAATGGAACTGGACCAGATAGAAAAAGGCCTCAGGTTGTTAGACGAAGGAAGAGCGATGAAGGTGTTGATCCGTCCCTCCTGAGAGTCCCGAGATTCTCTTGAGGCAAAGGAGGAGGATTGATGAGATTGAAAGACAAAGTAGCTGTGGTCACCGGAGGGGGAAGGGGCTTGGGAAGGAGCATCTGCCTTGCTTTAGCCAGGGAAGGTTCTTCTGTAGTAGTAAGCGATATAGATGTTCAATCTGCAAAGAAGGTAGCCTGCGAGGTTAAGGAGATTGGCTCAGAGGCTTTAGCTATAAGAACCGATGTAACCTCTGGGAAGGAGGTAGATGCTCTTATGGAAGCCGCTGCCGAAGATTCGGGCAGAGTAGATATTCTTGTTAATAATGCCGGTATCTGCTGGGTGGGAAAAGTGGAAGAGATGAGTGAGCAGGACTGGGATAGAGTAATGGCAGTGAATCTCAAGGGTACCTTTTTGTGCTCTAAGGCGGTGATAAAATTTATGAAAGGAAAAGGATGGGGAAGAATTGTGAATATGGCTTCGGCTGCTGGAAAAACAGGTGGACTTCTAGTTGGGGCCAATTATTCGGTCTCTAAAGCTGGAGTTATCTGCTTCACTAAATCCCTGGCTAAGGAACTGGCTCCTTATGGAATTACCGTCAATGCCGTAGCACCCGGCCTTATAGATACTGATATGACCAGATCTTTCCCTAAAGGGGCTGTGGCATCTACTCTCAAAAGCCTGCCCTTGGGGAGGATGGGTTCATCTGAGGATGTAGCAAGGGCCGTGCTGTTCCTGATTTCAGAAGATGCTGGTTACATTACCGGGGAGATTCTGGATGTAAACGGCGGAATGGTGATGGACTAAAAAAGGGAGCCGGATTTGAGGAAACTGAAAAAGAGCTTCTTGGGTTACCGGAGGGGGACGGGAAAAGT
>SOJT01000034.1 GCA_004376485.1 Candidatus Aerophobota bacterium
GGATCCTGGCTCCTCTTATACCCACATACCTGATTCCCAAAGCAAAGATAAGACGAGACAATGATTGGTACCTGCTCTTTTCAATCTGAGAGAGAAGATTCTCCGAAGACTTTTTCCCCATTCTCTCCAGTCCGGAAAGAGTAGAAAGATCCAGTTTGTAAATGTCGGCTATATCTAAAATAAGCTTCTTATCTACCAACTGATCAATCAATTTGTCCCCCAGGCCCTCAATGTCCATGGCCTGGCGTTGAGCGTAATGAGCAATCCTCTCTTTGAGTTGAGCCGGACAGAATGAGCCTACACAACGAGCTACCGCCTCATCGGGCAATCTAACTACTTTTGCCCCACATACTGGGCATCTGGTGGGCATGAAAAATTCCTTCTCTGTGCCCGTCCTTCTGCTTTCCACCACCTTAATCACCTGAGGAATGATATCTCCTCCTTTTTCGATGATGACCGTGTCTCCTATTCTAATATCTTTTCGCCGAATCTCATCCTCATTATGCAGAGTAGCTCTGGTAATGGTGGTCCCCGCCAAAGGGGTAGAATCCAGAACAGCTACCGGAGTGAGAGCTCCTGTTCTTCCCACCCCCACAAGGATATCTCTTATCTTAGTGGTAGCCTGCTTGGCTGGAAACTTATAGGCAATGGCCCAGCGGGGACTTTTGGTGGTGGACCCGAGGCGACGCTGCTGGTCCAAACTGTTGACCTTAATCACCATTCCATCCACATCATAGTCCAGTCTTTCTTTTTTTTCTTGCCACCCATTGCAGTACTCGATTACCTCATTAATACCCCTGCAGAGTCTGAGATGGGGACTAATCTTGAATCCCCATTTCTTTAGCATCTTAAGAGTCTCTAGATGGGTAGGGGACATTTCTGTCTCGGTAGATTCCACCCAAACATAGATAGAGTTATCCAAAGGTCTTTGGCGCACAAGTCCAGGATCCAGAAGTTTTAGGGATCCGGCTGCCGCATTGCGGGGATTGGCAAAAAGACTCTCCCTGTCCTTCTCCCTCTTCTTGTTGACCCTACCAAAACCGGACCTGGTCATATAAACTTCACCTCTGACTTCTATTCGCCCCAAGACCTTCTCGCGCAGGCTGAGGGGTATGGTGCGAATAGTCTTAAGATTGGCGGTGATTTCGTCGCCTCTTCGGCCATCTCCACGGGTAGATCCCCTTACCAGGAGGCCATCTTCATAAATAAGACAGAAGGATACCCCATCTATCTTCAGTTCCACCACATATTCAAACTCCTCACCGGGCAGTTCACGATGCAGCCTCCTTTCAAACTCTCTAATTTCCTCTTCTGAATAAGTATTTTCTAGACTTAGCATGGGTACTCTATGTTCTACCGTGGAAAAACCTTCCACCGGACCTCCTCCCACTCTCTGGGTGGGAGAGGTTGGAGCCTTCAAGGAAGGATAGCGCTCCTCCAGTTCCTTTAGCTCCCTCATGAGCTCATCGTACTGGTAATCGGAGATCTGGGGGTTATTCTCCACATAGTATTTATAATCATGATAATGGATCTCGTTCCTCAGCTTCTCTACCTTTTTTCTTATCTTATCACCAATCTTATCACCAACCATCCTTAAATCCCATCTCCTACTTTTTTAGCCACCCGGACAAATCTTCTTTTTCCTACCTGCAGGACATGCTCCCTGCTAAGGGAGATCTCTAGATTGATATCCCCGAGCTTTTCCCCATCACACTTCACTGCTCCCTGTTCAATAAGGCGCCTGGCCTGGGAGCGGGTCTTGGCAAGGCCGGTGAGCTCCAGAAGCTTTATGATCCAAATTGTATCCCCTTTCGACACCCTTGCGTCCACGGAAAAGTAGGGAATGTCTTGAGGAAGCTCGCCTTTGGCAAAAACCTTTTCAAATTCGTCTTCCGCTGCCTTGGCTGAGGACCTGTCCCAGTAAAAGCTTACTATCCACCTGGCTAAATCCTTCTTAGCTTCCTTGGGATGAAGGGCCCCTTCAGAGAAGGCTTTTCTCTTTGAACTCACTTCTTCCACGGGAAGGTCGGTCAATAGTTGAAAGTAGCGGAATATAAGCTCATCCGGGATAGACATAATCTTGGAGTACATCTCGTAGGGTGGCTCAGATATTCCAATATAGTTACCCAGGCTTTTGCTCATCTTCTCCTTACCATCCATTCCCTCCAGAATAGGCAT
>SOJT01000134.1 GCA_004376485.1 Candidatus Aerophobota bacterium
TAGAGATGAAAAGGAAAGAAAAAAGGTTTTAGCTGAGGCCGATCGATACACCAAAGAAATCGAGGAATTAGAAAAAGACCTGCTGGAAAAAGAGGGCCAGTTAAAGAAGACTAAGAGGGAAAAAAGAATAGAGGAAGGTAAAATAGAAGAGATAGATTTACTCATAGCTAAACATGAGGAAGAGAAATATAAGGTTAAATCCCAGGATGAGTTTGCCGCATTAGAAAAAGAGATTGCCCTGGCCAATGACCAAAAGGAGAAAGTGGAAAATCTCCTTCTGGAACTTATGGAGAAGGAAGAGGAGTTAACCAATTCTATTCCTTTACTGAGAGAGAAAACAGAGAGCGGCAGGAAAGATCGGGAAATCAAAAGAAAGAAATTGGCTACATATCTAGATAATTTCACCCGTACCAGAGAAAAGTTAGAGGGTGAGCGTAAGAATTTGACTTTAAACCTCGATCCTGTTTTTTTAGAGCAGTTTGAGCATCTCAAGAAGACCAGAGATGGTTTAGCTGTGATTCCCACCAAAGATGGAGCCTGCGGGGGCTGCCATGTTAAATTATCTTCTTCTTTGATGGGGCGTGTAAGGAAAGGTCAGGGAGTTGTTTACTGCGAAAACTGTAATCGCATACTCTATTATGTTTCGGATAATAAATAGGAGGGACTTATAACTATTCTATGTTTGGATGTGGGTGACAAGAGGATAGGGGTGGCGGTGAGTGATCCCTCTGAGAGTATAGCCCAGGGAATCGAACAGATCAGTCGAGACAAGCATCCAGACAAAGGAATAGGGCGTATCAAAGAACTTATTCACACATATAAAACCGGCAAATTAGTAGTTGGCCAGCCCCTAGGGCTCAGGGGAGAAAAAGGGACTCAAGCTCAAAAGGTGGAAAAGTTCGTAAATTACCTGCGTTCCGAGATCAATATCCCCATAATTCTTGTTGATGAAACCCTCTCAACAGTAGCCGCTGAGAAAATATTAAGAGAAGCAAAATTGACTTTATCAAAGAGGAAAAAGGTTAAGGATAAACTGGCTGCGGCTATAATTCTCGAGGATTATCTGGAGTGGCAACGAAGTGAGATAAGGAATTCCACAGGAAAATTAGATTCACCATAAGGCAAAGATGAAATGCAGCTAAGATTCTTTTGGTGGAAAAAGGTGGCCGCTCCAGTAGTTTTCCTTATGATTTTCCTGGTCATCTCTTGGGTGTTTCTTCCTCTCCACAGCCAAGGAAGGAAAGTTGTTACTATTCCCCCGGGTGTAGATTCTCTTGAGATCGCTCATATTTTATCCCGAGAGAAAGTTATAAAGAACAAATTCGTCTTTGTTTTTCTTTCCAAAATTCTGGGCTGGGAACAGAACCTCAAGGCAGGAAAATACGAGTTTTTCGCTCCTAGTATGCTGGAGGTTTTAGAGAAGCTGCAGAAGGGGCAAATCAAAACTCATCGAGTTACCTTTCCGGAAGGTCTCCCCAAATGGGAAATAGCGGAAATGCTGAATCAAAGAGGTATCGTAGGAAAGGAGGAGTTCCTGGCCGTGGTAAATAACCCCGGAATTTATGAGGATGAGTTTTCTTTTTCCTTACCCGAAGATAGTCTGGAGGGGTATCTTTATCCTGATACTTATCACTTCATTGAAGGTGAAGCTCCGGAGGAAATAGTAAGGAAATTTCTTAGTCGGTTTGAAGAGATTATTCTTCCTCTGTATGAGAAACTGCATGGGGAAGATAAAAGTTCCCTGCAAAAGCTAATCATTCTTGCCTCCATTGTAGAGAAAGAAGCCCGGATTTCCTCGGAGAAAGCCACTATTGCCGGTGTTTTCTATAATCGGCTTCGAAAAGGGATGAGACTCATGGCGGACCCTACTATAAAGTACGCCCTGGGGGATTTTGGTGAAAAATTAGATCGTCAAAGCCTCAAAACCCCTTCCCCGTATAACACCTATCTTTATTTTGGGTTCCCACCCGGTCCCATCTGCAGTCCTGGACGAGAGACTGTCTATGCTGCTCTGCATCCTGCGAAGGTTGATTACCTTTACTTTGTGGCCAGAGGAGATGGTAGCCATCAATTCAGCAAGGACTACAGTGAGCATCTAAGAGCAGTCTATCAATATCAAAGGGGATAAATTTATGATTCGCTCACCTCGTGGAGTTGAAGATATTCTTCCCTTGCGGATCTCCTCCTACCAATGGGTAGAAAGGGAGGCTTCTCTTCTCTTTTCCCGCTATGGCTACGAAGAGATGAGAACCCCCATATTTGAACAAACGGACCTATTTCTCCGTAGTATTGGTAGGGAAACCGATGCGGGAAAAAACATGTACACTTTCCAGGATAAGAAAGGACGCAGTCTATCTCTTCGTCCTGAAGCCACCGCATCCATTATAAGAGCTTATATTCAGCACAAATTGTATGGGGAAGAGGATCTGTGGCGGGTATATTACATGGGGTCTATGTTCCGGTATGAGAGACCCCAAAGGGGGAGGCTTCGAGAGTTTCATCAGATAGGGGTAGAAACAATAGGGCAGGGGAGTCCTTGGGTAGATGTAGAGCTTGTGGAAATGGTAGTACGATTTTTCAAAGGATTGGGTCTTTCTCACTTTTACATCCGACTCAACAGCATTGGTTGTAGAGGGTGCCGCGCTAGTTACGAAAAAGAGCTCAAGAAATACCTTGAGTTTCACTTAGATTCTCTTTGCCCCGTTTGCCAAGAGCGCGCACGAGTTAACACTCTAAGGGCTCTGGACTGCAAAAATGATAAATGTCAATCGATAATAAGGGAAGCCCCAGGAATAGAGGGATATCTCTGTGAGAGTTGTCTAGCTCACTTCGAGAAAGTGAGAAGAGGGCTTAAAGAAGTAGGCGTTAAGTTTACCGTTGATCCTCATCTGGTAAGGGGACTTGATTATTACACTCGAACTATTTTTGAAATTATTTCCTCGAATCTCGGAGCTCAAGATGCAGTTTGTGGAGGCGGCAGATACGATGACCTGGTAGAGGATTTAGAAGGTCCTCCCACCCCAGCTATGGGTTTCTCCATAGGGGTGGAGCGACTCCTGGAGGCTCTAGAGAAGGAAGGAATAGCGCCTCCCCCAGGAGGGGAACCTACTGTTTATATAGTTACTTTGGATGGAAGAAGTCAAATTAAGGGATATGAGCTAGCCAACTTCCTGCGCTCAAAAGGGGTGAAGACCCAACTGAATCTCACCCCAAAAGGCCTTTCCTCTCAACTGAAGCTAGTTAATAGAAAGAAAATTCGCTGGACCATAATTGTAGGAGAAAAGGAAGTCAAGGAAAAGACAGTTATCCTTCGGGATATGGAGTCGGGAAAGCAGGAAACCATAGAACAGGGAAAATGGAACGAAATTAGCCAAAAATTGGGGAGATAGATTATGAGACTGAAAAGAACCGATCTCTGTGGGGTTCTGACCAAACAGGATGCTGATAGAGAGGTAGTGTTAGCGGGCTGGGTGAAGAAAAGAAGAGACCATGGGGGGCTTATCTTTGTTGATTTGGGAGACAGATCAGGCTTCACTCAGGTGGTTTTTAATCCCGAAGTAGATAAGGAAACTCATACTCAGGCTCGTTCCTTAAGGGAGGGATGGGTAATCTCGGTAAAGGGGAAAGTTGCTCGGCGGCCGAAGGATTCCATAAATCCCAAGTTAAATACAGGGGAGATAGAGCTGATGGTGAAAGATCTGGAGATCTTAAATATCTCTGACCCTCTTCCTTTTCCCACAGATGATGAGATAGACACTGATGAAGAGGTAAGGTTGAAATATAGGTATCTGGATCTACGAAGACCCACAATGCAGAAGAACATCCTTTTAAGATACCGCCTTACTCGGCTGGTACGGGATTTTCTGGACAAAAAGGGATTCGTGGAAATAGAAACCCCCTTTCTTACCAAAAGTACGCCTGAGGGAGCCCGGGATTATATCGTACCCTCCAGGGTATATCCCGGGGAATTCTATGCCCTTCCTCAGTCTCCCCAACTTTTTAAACAGCTCCTTATGGTGGCGGGTTTTGATAAATATTTCCAGATAGTCAAATGTTTCAGAGATGAGGATCTTCGAGCAGATAGACAGCCCGAGCATACGCAGATAGATATAGAAGCCTCCTTTGTGGAAGAAAAGGACATATACGATTTGGTGGAAAATATGCTTGTCTCTATTTTCAAAAACCTCCGGGGTGTAAATCTTGAAGTTCCTTTCCCTCGTCTCCGTTTTGAAGAGGCTATGGAGCACTATGGTAGCGATAAACCTGATACCAGGTTTGGATTTGAGCTGGTGGATGTATCTTTGTGGGCTAGTGAAGGCAGTTTTGAAGCCTTCAGGAGAGCTTTAGATGAGGGCGGAAAAGTTAAAGGGATAAGAATTCCGCACTCCTCTTCCCTTTCTCTTAAAGATATGGACGAGCTTTGCCGCTGGATAAGACTTTACGGCGCAAATGGACTGTCCTGGATTCTTCTCACCCCTAAAGGAACAAGATCTTCTCTGGCCAAATTTTTCTCTGAAGGAAGTTTGATGAAGGTAGCCGGGGATATGGGAGGAAGAAGGGGCGATGGACTTTTCTTTGTTGCCGGACCAAGGCAGGTAGTGAATAAGTCTTTGGGCCAGCTCAGACTCAAGCTAGCAAAGAGATTTAACCTTATACCCCAGGGTAGGTATAAGCCCTTGTGGGTGGTGGATTTTCCTTTGTTCGAGCGTGACGGGGAAGGAAATCTGACCTCTCGGCATCATCCTTTCACCTCTCCCAGAGATGAGGATCTATCCTTTTTAGAAGACAGACCCGAGCTGGTGAAGGCGCGCAGCTACGATATTGTCATTAATGGGGAGGAGATTGGAGGAGGAAGCATAAGGATTCATAAAAGAAAAATTCAGGAAAGAATATTCGAAATTTTGAACATAGACTCTCTTCAAGCCCGGGAAAAATTTGGCTTTTTATTAGATGCTCTTTCCTCAGGGGCTCCTCCTCATGGGGGAATTGCCTTAGGATTGGATAGACTCCTCATGCTCATAGTTGGAGCAGGCTCTATAAGAGATGTGATTCCCTTTCCTAAAACCCAGAAGGCGGTTTGTCTCTTGACTCAAGCTCCTTCCCCTGTAGATGAGAAGCAACTTAAGGAGTTAGGACTTAAGGTAGACGGCAAACCAACCTCCCCCAAGTGAAAATAATCTTTAGGCGAGTAGGCACCAAGTGAAATATATTGAAGTTGCCTTAAATCTTCCCTTGCAGCGGTCATTCCAATACGGAGTTCCTGCTGAACTTGCTCCACACCTCGAGATAGGCAGCCGGGTGCTGGTTCCCTTTAGAAACAGAAATCTAACTGGTTTTGTTATCCGGGAGAAGAAGGAAGGAGGAGGAGAGAAACAGGTAAGAGATGTTATTAAGCTGATAGATGATTTCCCAGCAGTATCTCACCCACTTCTCAGGCTTGGCCAATGGATGAGTGAGTACTATCACTGTTCTTTAGGTCAGTCTCTTCACTCCATGCTCCCCATCCAGTATTCTCTCAAAGATGGGGAAGAGAGAAAAGAGAGCAGGAAGGTTTCTTGTCTCAGGGATCCTGCAGTCAGAAAAAAAGGGAATGTTTTTCTTCTGAAGGCGCGAGGAACAAAAGAGAAAACCTCTATTTTCCTTTCTTTGATAAGAGAAGTCCTGGCAAGGGAAAGACAGGTTGTTCTGGTAGTTCCAGAAATCAGCTATATATCATCCTGGCAGCGGCTAATTGAGTCCCACTATAGAAACTCAATAGCTATCTTCCACAGCAAGCTCACAAAAAGACAAAGATACATCCATTGGATGAGAATGAGAAAGGGAGAGGCGCATCTCGCTATTGGTACCCGCTGTCTGGTATTCGCTCCTTTTCCCGATCTGGGTCTAATCGTTCTCGATGAGGAGGAGAACCTAGCCTATAAACAGCGAGAGACACCCCGTTACCATGCCCGGGAAGTAGCAGAGAAGCGGGGTGAAATAGAAGGTTTTCCTGTTGTTTTAATGAGCCAGACCCCTTCTCTGGAGTCATGGGCTCGGCTAAACAAGGGAGAGTATTTATCGATTCCTAGCTCAACTACTCGTCGAATTTTTCCTCGGGTGGAAATCATAGATCTTCGCCGTGAGGAGGATAGGATTTTTTCCGCTCCTCTAAAGAGAGCCGTTAAGCAGGCTTTAGAGAGGCATGAACTAGCCATTCTTTTTCTCGATAAACGTGGATTTTCCCGGTATCTTTTTTGTGAGGAATGTGGGGAGGTTCTGCGTTGTCCCAATTGTAATATAGGGCTTACTTTTCATTTGAGAGGAACTATCTCTTGTCATTACTGTAGCTACCAAGAGCAGAGCCCTGTTATCTGCCCTTATTGCAAAGGAGATAAGCTTAGAGGTATGGGAATAGGGACAGAGCAGGTGGAACGGGAAGCAAAAATGAGATTCCCCAAGGCTCTGGTAAGAAGAGCTGATCTGGATATTGGTTCTTCTTCACTTTACGGGCTGGTGAGGGATGATGTGATCAAAGGGAAAATTGACATATTAGTGGGGACAAAGCTCATCATTAAAGAAGAAATCCTCAGGGAAGCAGAGATGGTGGGGATTATTTCAGCTGATAGTCTGCTTAACTTACCCGATTTTAGAGCTAGCGAGCGCCTCTTTCAACTCTTGGTCAAAATCAAAGGATCCATTAAAAAAGAAGGAAAGATACTAATTCAGACCTACAATCCGACTCACTATTCTTTAAGATGTGTTAAAGATAGGGAGGAAGATTTTTATCCAGAGGAAATGAGGGCAAGAGAAGAACTGCATTATCCACCACACGTTCATTGGACAAGAATCCTTCTTGAAGGGAAAGTCAAGGCTAAAGTGGCTGAAGCGGGCCAGAGGATAGCTACTGAACTGGACAAAAAGGGAGTGAAGTTTTTGGGGTCTTCTCCTTGTCCATTCACTAAGATCAAAGGTAGGTATCGTTATCAGCTAATTTTAAGGGATGATGATCCGGCCCACATAAGTAATTTCCTGAAGGGAGAGCTGGGTTCCTCTTCCAGATCCTTTAATAGAGTAAAAGTTAGCGTGGATGTTGATCCACAAGAGCTAATGTAGGGAGGTTATCCATGAGAGGGGATGAAATTCGGCAAAGATTCTTAAGTTTTTTTCAGAAGAGAGGCCACCTCCTTCAACCCTCTGGCCCCTTATCTTTAGACGATCCGGCCCTTCTCTTCACTATTGCAGGTATGGTGCCCTTTAAGCCGTTCTTTTTAGGACTTAAGAAACCTCCTGCTCCACGTCTTACCTCCTGTCAGCTCTGTTTCCGTACCAATGATCTGGATAGAGTAGGTAGAACCCCTCATCACCACACTCTTTTTGAAATGCTGGGGAATTTCTCCCTGGGTGACTATTTTAAAGATGGAGCCTGTCAGTGGGGATGGGAGTTTGTGACCAGGGAACTCGGTCTTGACAGCAGGCGCATCTGGATCACCATATTCCAGGATGACGATGAAACATACCTCATATGGAAGAAGATAGGAATTCCCTCATCAAGAATACTCAGAAAAGGTGAGTCAGATAATTTCTGGTCTTTAGCAAAGGTTGGTCCTTGTGGACCGGACTCAGAGATCTTTTTCGATAGAGGAGAGGATTTCACCTGCCAGAGGAAAGACTGTCAGCCTGGCTGTGATTGCTCAAGGTGGGTGGAACTATGGAATTTGGTGTTTATGGAGTTCAATCGGGATGAAGAGGGAAGACTCTCTCCTCTTCCTTCGAAGAATATTGATACCGGGATGGGTCTAGAGAGAACCGCCTCGGT
>SOJT01000035.1 GCA_004376485.1 Candidatus Aerophobota bacterium
GCAAATAAAGCCAGCCCCAAAATAGCACAGTTGGTGGTAATGAGAGGAAGGTATATCCCCAGAGCCCGGTAAAGAGAAGGATTAGTCTTTCGAATGAACATCTCGATAATTTGAACCAGGGAAGCGATGACCAGAATGTAAGCCACATATTGCAGGAAAGGAACTCCAAATCTTACCAGGATGAGGCGATATACAATCCAGGTTATCCCTCCAGTCAAGGTCATAACAAAGGTAGTGGCAAGCCCCATTCCCAAAGCTGATTTGAGTCTCCCCGTGACTCCCAGAAAAGGACAGATTCCCAGAAAATAGGTGAGGACAAAATTGTTAACCACGGTAGCGCTAATAAAGATAAGCAGAAGGTTCATCGGCATCTCCTTTTAAGATTTTCTGCTAAAGGTGTTTATTATTGCCAGAAGAATCCCCAGGGTGATAAAAGCTCCGGGAGGAAGAATCATAATGACCCAGGGTCGGAACCATCCGCCGGCTGCCTGGGTAGTGAGAATCTGATAGCCAAATACCGCACCCGAGCTCAGAAGTTCTCGGATACTGCCCAGGATGACCAGAGCGAGGGTAAATCCCAGACCCATCCCCAGAGCATCCATGAAAGATCGGGAGACCGGGTGCTTAGAGGTGAAAGCCTCCATACGACCAAGAATGATGCAATTGACCACAATCAGAGGAACGTAAGGTCCTAAAGCCTTACTCATAGGAGGAAAGGTGGCCGCTAAAATCAGGTCAGTAATGGTGACAAAGGCGGCAATAATAATGGTGAAAGTGGCTATTCTTACCTGATGAGGGATGAGTTTTCTGAAGGAAGAGATTACTACTCCGGAGAGAATCAAAACGAAGACTACGGCTATACCCATGGTAAATCCCTGGAACGCCGTGGTGGTAACAGCTAAAGTCGGACACATCGCCAGAAGCTGCATGAAAACAGGGTTCTCCCGCCACAGTCCTTTAATTAGATCTGCATAGAGCTGCCAGGAAGTCTTCATTTTTCTTTTTTGTCTTCTTCCTTTAGAATTCCGGTTACCTTGGCCACCGTCTCATTGATAATCTGTACCACTGAACGGGAGGAGATAGTAGCCCCGGTAATGGCCTGTATCTGATTAGGAGAGGTGGGCTTTTTTCCTTTCACATATTCGATAGGAGGTAGAACCTCAAGCTCTCTGAATTGCTCGGTAAAAGTTTTTCCCGCAGGCTGGAGGATATCTTCGCTATCTATCTTACCCCCGAGACCCGGTGTCTCTCTCGAGTAAAGAATCTCAATTCCTCCCAGGGTTTTAAGATCAGGTCTAAGTCCCACCATCATCTTTATTTTGTCCTGATAACCTCCTCCCTCAGCTACAAAGGCATACCCTACCAGATTCCCTGAACTATCCTCACACTGATAGATCCCGACGCCGTCCTTCTCGGAAAACTCATAGCTTTTAGTTTCAGGCAGAACACTAAATATGGCTTGCCTCAGGAGTTCTCTCTCATGAGCCTCAATCTGAGGCTTAGCCCATCTGTAGATGAAGGCCAGAGTACCTCCCGCAAAAAGACCCACCACTGCCAGAACAGTTATCATGCGAGCGGCCGTTTTCATTTTTTTCTCCCTCCCAGTTGAACCGGAATGGTATGTCGATTCACAAGAGGGGTGAGAGCGTTCATGAGGAGTATGGAAAACATTACTCCCTCTGGATAGCCACCCCAGAGGCGAATAACCACTACCAGAACCCCCGCTCCTACCCCGAAGAGCCAGCGTCCCTGTCTGGTAATGGGGGTGGTGACGGGATCGGTAGCCATGAAAATCGCTCCCAGCATAAGTCCCCCCGCTAAAAGGTGAAAGGAAGGGGAGCCATAGCCCGGATTTATCAGCCAGAAGATTGCACTGAGACCCGCCACGGTGGCAAGATAGCTTAAGGGAATTCTCCAGTCAGCGTATCCCCGGACTAAAAGATAGATCCCTCCAATGATAATAGCTAGAGCTGAGGCTTCTCCTAAAGAACCGCTGACATTGCCAGTAAAAAGGTGGTAAAGGGAAACCGTCTGATGCTCGAATTTGAGCATACCCAGGGGAGTAGCACCGCTGATGGTATCCAGAGTTATGGGATTGGTCCAGGTGGTCATCAAAACCGGGAATGTAGTCATAAGAAAAGCTCTTCCTATGAGGGCTGGATT
>SOJT01000182.1 GCA_004376485.1 Candidatus Aerophobota bacterium
GTTGGACTTCCGGAGCAATTCATAATTGGGAAAGAACATCCATTTTCTTATGCTCTTATTGGGAGAACCGAAGAGAATGTTAATTATCTTGAGAGAGAAGCAAAGATACGAGAAGAAGGTCTGGGAGAGATTGAGAAGATTCTCCTCCAGAAAAAGGATCTTTTTGCCTCTACTCCCAATATTTTCCCTGTGCAGGGATGGATTTCCTCTGGATTCGAACAGCGCATAAATCCCTTTACAAAAAAGAGAGATTTTCATCAAGCTATCGATATTGTTGCTCCCTGGGGAACAGAGGTTAAGGCAGCGGCTCAGGGCGAGGTTATCTTTGCCGGGTGGCTCAGTTCCTCCTATGGTTTGGCTATTAAGGTCAGAGATGGGTATGGATATTCTACTGTATATGGCCATCTTTCCCGCATTCTGGTGAAAAAAGGCAGCTGGGTAAGTAAGGGAGAGGTCATAGGTAGGGTGGGAAGCACGGGACGCAGTACCGGACCTCATCTTCATTTTGAGGTGTGGTTCAAGGAAAAACCTACTAACCCTTTGAATCTCATGGTAGAACCGCTGGGATAAGATGATAGGTGGTCTTTCTCTCAAAGGGAAGGCTGTTTTTGCCGAAAATAATTCAGCGGAGGAAGGAGAAAAGTAGATGTTTAAGAAAAAAGAGGAAATAACCAATAGTGTGATAGGAAAGAATACTGAGTTCAAGGGGGTTCTGAAGGATAAAGAGAATGTCAGGATTGATGGAAAATTTGAGGGTGAAATTCAAACTGAGGGATCGGTTATCATTGGAGAGGAGGCCGTCGTTCAGGCAAACATTACAGCCAAAGCAGTAGACATCGGAGGAAAGGTTATTGGAGATATCAACTGTGAGGGAAGAGTAGAACTCTTCTCATCTGGTAGTTTGGAAGGTAAAATCAGGGCTTCTGATTTGACCATTGCCCAGGGTGCTTTTTTCAATGGGGAATGTAATATGACCCCTGCTGGAACGGGAGGTACCGAATTCGAAGCGCGAGATGTATCCGAAGAAGAGAACGCAGAGAGCGAGACCCCTGAAAAGAGCGAATGATCCTGCATTATGTACTATTAGCATAAACTCCTGGATGGCTTCCAGGAGCGTTTTCTTTTGATATACATATTTTAGGTCTCATATGAGGCCTCTTTCCCGGGCGGCATAGCCAAGCGGTAAGGCAGAGGACTGCAAATCCTTTATCCCCGGTTCGAATCCGGGTGCCGCCTCCAAGCCCAGTTAGCTCAGTGGTTAGAGTGCTTGCTTGACATGCAAGAGGTCGCTGGTTCAAGTCCAGCACTGGGCACCACTAAAATAATATAGGCCGTTTATCATGAAAACTGTAAACTTAAAAGAAGATTTCGGTCTTGAAGTCTTAAGGCACAGTACTTCTCATATAATGGCTCAGGCGGTTAAAAGGATTTTTCCGGAAGCTAAACTGGGCATAGGCCCCTCCATCAAGAATGGTTTTTATTATGACTTTGGAATTGATGGAGCTCTCCTGTCCGAGAATCTAGCTCAGGTGGAGAAGGAGATGAGGAAGATAATTAAGGAAAACCTCCTCTTTGAAAAGGAGCTGGTAACTAAAGAGAAGGCCATTGAAGTCTTCAGGAAGAGAAAAGAGCCCTACAAAGTCCAGCTTCTGGGAGGGATTGAGGACGAAAAAGTTACTCTCTATCGGCAGGGAGAGTTTGTGGATCTCTGTCGTGGACCCCACCTGGAGTCCACGGGAAAGGTGAGTTTTTTCCGGCTTCTTTCCTTAGCCGGGGCCTATTGGCGCGGTAAAGAGGGCAATCCTATGTTAACAAGGATTTATGGGACATCCTTTTACACTGAAAAGGAACTAGAAGAGTATCTTGAACAGATAGAGGAGGCAAAGAAAAGGGATCATCGCAGGTTAGGCCGAGAGTTAGAGCTATTTAGCATCTCCAGCGATTTGGGAGCTGGCCTGATAATCTATCATCCCAAAGGGGCTATGCTAAGGGAGATCATAGAGAGTTTCGAGAAAGAAGAACACCTCAAACGGGGATACCAGTTGGTAAGGAGTCCCCATATCTCCCGGTCAGTTTTATGGAAAAAGTCGGGACACCTTGACTTTTACAGGAAGAATATGTACCTTTTTTCATCGGGTAATGAAGAATATGTAATTAAGCCCATGAACTGTCCTGCTCATATGTTGGTCTATGAATCTAAAGTCAGAAGTTACCGGGACCTTCCGCTGAAGTATTTTGAGCTGGGAACTGTATATAGAAGGGAAGAATCAGGGGTACTACATGGTCTTTTTCGGGTAAGAGGTTTTACCCAGGACGATGCTCATATATTCTGTATGCCTTCCCAGTTGGTGGAAGAGGTAAGGAAAGTGGTGCAGTTTGCTATATTTATGATGGATGCATTTGATCTGGGCTACCAGATGACTCTTTCCACCCGGCCAGCCGAGTTTATTGGTTCACCGGAGCATTGGGAAAAGGCAACTCAGGCCTTAAGGGATGCATTAGGAGCGGAAGGACTTGATTTCCAGGTTGCTCAGGGAGAAGGAGCCTTTTACGGACCCAAAATAGACATTCAGATGGAAGATACTCTGGGGAGGTTATGGCAGGGTCCTACTATTCAGGTAGATTTCAATCTTCCCGAAAGATTCAACCTGAGGTATGTAGCTCCTGATGGAGAAAAGAAAAGGGTAGTTATGATCCACCGGGTAGTGCTGGGGACAATAGAGAGGTTTCTTGGTGTACTGATTGAACATGTAGGGGGGGCTTTTCCCCCTTGGCTTTCCCCGGTTCAGGTAAAAATATTAACCGTGACCGAGAAAGAAAATTCCTTTGCAGAAAGCCTTCATGGGCAAATGGTGAATGAAGGTCTGCGCTCGGAAATGGATCTGAGAAATAAACTACTAGGGTTTAAGGTAAGGGAAGCGGAGCTAGAGAAGATTCCTTGTATGCTGATTATAGGACAACTGGAGGCAAAAAAGGGGTTAGTAACGGTGCGAAAAAGGAATGGAGAAAATCTGAAAAATATTGAGCCCCAAAGATTTATCCAGATGGTGAAGGAAGCGGTCAGGGAAAAAAGAACCGAGATTTGATAACAATCTGAATAAAGGAGGGAGCAGGATCGTAAGAGAGGAAAGAATCAGAATAAATGAGAGGATAAGAGCGAAGAGGGTAAGACTAATTGATTCTGAAGGAAAACAGCTGGGAGTCTTTCCTCGAGAGGAAGCTTTGAGGAAAGCCAAAGATGAGGGGATGGATCTCCTGGAGGTAGCTCCTCAGGCTGACCCACCTGTCTGTCGGATACTTGATTACGGAAAATTCAAGTATCAGCAGGAGAAGAGAAGGAGGAAAAGCAAAAAACCCCATGACAGCAATGTCCTCAAGGAAGTAAGACTGGGTTATCGGATAGGAGAACATGATTTTCAGATAAAGTGCAGGAAAGTCTCTAAGTTTCTGGGGGAGGGTCATAAGGTAAAGATTGTCCTCAGATTCCGAGGTAGAGAAATGATTTATCAAGATAGAGGAAGGGAGATTCTGGAGCGAGTGGTTCAAGAAGTAGAAGACATAGGGAAACCAGCATCTCATCCTGCTGCTAGAGGTAGAAGGTTGGAGCAATATATAGCCCCGAAATCATCAAAATAGTTCCCCGAAAAGCAATTTTCCTGAAGGATCAAGGTGAGAGTGAGGAGGGATAACTAGCTAATGCCCAAGCTTAAGAGTCATAGAGGGTCTATGAAGCGATTTAGAAAAACCAAAAAAGGGACTATAAGCAGGAGTAAAGCCTATGGAGCGCATCTTCAAACTAAAAAATCTTCCAAAAGAAAAAGGGGATTGAGAAAAAGCGTCCTGTTAAGTGCAGCGGATAAAAAGCGAATCAAGATACTTATGCCTTGAAGCAAAAGCTGTCTCCCTTGAACAGTACTGAAAGAGGAATATATGACCAGAGTAAAAAGAGGAGTAATTCATTCTAAAAAGAGGAAAAAGGTCTTAAGGCAGGCCAAGGGGTATAGAGGAGGAAGAAGCAAACTCTACACCTTAGCCAGTGAGGCCTTGAAGAAAGCTCTTTTCAGTAGTTACCGCGATAGAAGGAGAAAAAAGAGGGATTTCAGGAGACTCTGGATCACCAGAATCGGAGCGGCTGCAGTTAGAGAGGGTCTTTCTTACAGTCGCTTTATGGAAGGAATGAAGAAGGCTGAGGTAAATATAAATAGAAAAATCCTCTCCGATTTAGCTGTTAAGAGACCTACTGAATTTTCGAAGTTGGTTAAACTGGCCAAGCAAGAATTGAAGGAGTAATGTTGCCCCCGGGGTTGAAATCCTTCCTCAAGTGGGTAGGGACATTTATCTCTCTTATGGGAATAGCCATAGGGATGGGTTTTTTAACCTTAAGAATATTGGTACCTTCGGAGAAGATAGAAGTTCCCTCTATTGTAGGAAAGGATATCAGAGAAGCGGTTCTTGTTCTGAGTGAACAGAATCTGGGGTTAAGAGTGGCGGGAAGAAAGTTTTCCTCCGAGATTCCTCAAGATATCATTATCTCTCAACTTCCTCCTCCCCAGGTAAAAGTTCGCAGGGACAGAACCATAGAAGTAGTCATATCCGGGGGAAGCCGGGTAGTTGTTATCCCCTCTCTCATCGGGAAAAGAGTAAGGGAAGCCAAGGTCGATCTTTCTCGTAAAGGGTCAAAAATTAACACTATGAGTTACATTTATTCTAAGGCAGCGCAGGATGAGATTGTGGCACAGGATCCTCCTGCCCACACCTCCTCAAGCAGAAAGGAAGGTATGGATATTTTGGTGAGTCTGGGGCCAAGAAATCCTCAGTTCTACATGCCCGATTTTAGAGGGAAAAAATTGGGGGAGGAAACAGATCTACTGGAAAAGTTTCCCTTAAACATAGGTAAAATCAAGGAAGTTCCCTTTGCCGGTGAGGAAGGAGTAGTTCTATCCCAGTTCCCCCTTCCTGGATCTCAAGTTGATGCCGAAACTCCTGTTGAATTTACCGTAAGTGCCTTTTATAGAGAAGAGAAACTTTCTCCCTTAGCCACCAGGTGGATTACCACCTCCGTTACTGTTCCTTGGGGCGTTACCAGGAAAGAGGTAAAGGTTGAGATCAGGGATGTTCAAGGTAGTAGAACTATTTCCTATGGCCTCAGAGACCCTGGGGAGAAGGTTTGGTTGGCTTCACCTATAAGCGGGACCGGAGAAATGAAGATTTATGTGGGAGAGGAACTGGTAGCCATTAAGAGGGTGAAGGAAAGTGGTTAAAATAGCTCCCTCAGTCTTGGCAGCTGATTTCAACTGTCTCTATGAGGAAATCAAAAGAGTAGAGAGCGAAGCGGACCTACTTCACTTTGACATAATGGATGGGCAGTTTGTTCCTGACATCACTTTTGGTCCGGTAGTGATTGCTTCTTTGAGAGATAAGTTTAATCTTCCCTTCGAGGGGCATCTTATGGTGGCTAATCCCACTCAGTGGATAGTTCCTTTTGCGCGAGCCGGCTGCAACATAATTACCATTCATCGGGAAAGCTGTGGGGATCCCCACCAATTGATCGCTCTTATGAGGGAGAAAGGAGTGAAGGCAGGGGTTGCTCTAAATCCAGATACTTCTCTTGATAGTCTGGAGAATATTCTATCTGAGATATACCTCGTTCTTATCATGACGGTAAATCCAGGCTTTGTAGGTCAGTCTTTTATTCGTGAGGTCTTACCCAAGATAAGGAACCTCAGGCAGGTGCGAGAGGAAAAATCACTTTCCTTTGAGATCGCCGTTGATGGAGGAATCAATGAAGAGACTGCGGGGGAAGTGGTAGAAGCAGGAGCGAGTGTTCTGGTGGCTGGAACAGCTATTTTTCATGCCCCAGATCCTCAAAAAGCATTACTCAAATTGAAGGAGGCAGGTAGTGGCAGTAAGGATTCGGCTGAGAAGAACAGGAGCTAAAAACGTTCCCTTATATCGGATAGTAGTAGCAGACTCTCGTTCTCCAGTAAAAGGCAAGTTCATTGAAAAATTGGGATGGTATGATCCTCGAGCTAAGAAGGTGGAGGTGGATAAGGAGAAAGTCTTAAGCTGGGCAAGTAAGGGAGCCAAAATTTCCAATTCTGTGAAGAAGATACTATTGAACTTCGCTATCGTTTCATCTAAGGAACTAGATTAGATTGAGCAGCGCGAAAGGAGGCAAAGATGCGTGAGATGGTTGAGTACATTGTCAAGCAGATAGTGGATAGTCCAGAGGAAGTGAAGGTTCAGGAGATAAAAGCGGAGAAAGTTATTCTTCTCGAGATCTCTGTCGCCAAAGAGGATATGGGTAAGGTGATAGGCAAAGGAGGCAGAGTAGCCAATGCTATCAGAGTGCTGGTGGGAGCCGCTGCAGCAAAGTTGAAGAAGAGAGTTATGGTGGAAATTTTGGAAGATTAGACTTAGAGATGCGGGTGGATATCCTTACCTTGTTTCCTTCTATGTTCAAAGGTCCCTTTGATGAGAGTATTATCAAAAGAGCTCAAAAGAGAGGAATCCTGGAGATTCATCTTCATAACCTGCGGGAATTCGCCTATGATAAACACAGAATGGTGGACGATGTTCCCTACGGTGGGGGCGGGGGTATGGTTATGAAAGTGGAACCTCTCTTCCGGGCGGTTGAATCAATAAGAAATGAGATTAAATCTTCACCTAAAACTATTCTTTTGTCCCCCCAAGGAGAACCTTTCACTCAGAAGAAGGCTAAAGAGCTGGCTAAGGAAAAGTATCTCCTTTTGATATGTGGACACTACGAGGGAGTGGATGAGAGAGTAAAGCAGCATCTTATAGATGAGGAGATATCTCTGGGGGATTATGTTCTTACCGGGGGAGAACTGGCAGCTATGGTAGTGGTGGATGTTACCGTAAGGATGCTTCCCGGAGTTCTGGGGTGTAAGGACTCTCTCAGAGAAGATTCCTTCTATGAAGGGCTCCTGGATTATCCCCAGTATACAAGGCCAGCAGAATTCAGAGGTTGGAAAGTTCCCGGGGTGCTTTTATCCGGTAATCATCAGGCAATAGAAAAATGGCGCAGAGAAATGAGAATAAAAACGACCTTTGAAAAACGTCCTGATCTGCTAGGCCAAAAAGAGCTAACTTTAGAGGAGAGGGGTCTTCTAGAGAAGATCAAACAGAGAGAGAACTGAATCTGTCTCTTTTAAGAAAAGAAAGGTTTCTTGATGTGAGGTTACTGTATGCAGACAAAGATAAAAACGGTAGAGAATGCCCTGATCAAAAAAGACATACCAGACTTTCGCCCCGGCGATAGAGTCTGTGTGCATCTGAGTGTACGTGAAGGAAAAAGGGAAAGAACGCAACTGTTTGAAGGATTGGTTATTCGCCGAAGAGGGGGGGGAATGAGGGAGACTTTCACCGTTAGAAAAATCTCTTTTGGCATAGGGGTGGAGAAAATCCTTCCCTTACATTCTCCCGTGATTAAGAAAATAGAGATACTCCGGCGCGGCCGTGAAAGAAGAGCTAATCTTTCCTATCGCAGGACCCAGAGCAAGAAATGAAAGAGAAACTGCTTGGCTGGCTGAAAGAGACGCTGGAGACTCTGGTTATTGCCTTCGTTCTCGCTTTTTTGATACGTACTTTTGTAGTGCAGGGATTCTGGATTCCTTCCGGTTCCATGGAACCAAACCTTCACATAGGAGATCGTCTTCTAGCCTATAAGTTTTTTTACGGATTAGA
>SOJT01000173.1 GCA_004376485.1 Candidatus Aerophobota bacterium
CACCTCTGTAATCTTAAATGTAGGCATTGTCCTTTTTGGAAAAAAGAGAAGCTGTCTTTTTCTTTTTTGCAAGCAAAGAACTCGCTCAAGGCTCTTTATGATCTGGGGGTTAGGTTGGTAATTATCGAGGGGGGCGAGCCATTCTTATGGAAAGACAATAGCTACGACATCAGGGATGTTGTCGCCGAGGCTAAGAAGCTCTTCTTCAGTGTAGGGATAACCACTAATGGAACGCTTTCCTTGGAGGCTAATTCCGACATTATCTGGGTAAGCATAGATGGATTAAAGAAAACCCACGATCTACTCAGGGGTGAGAGCTTTGATAGGATCATGGCCAATATTAAAAGATCAACCCATCCCAAGATATACGCTCATACCACCATTAACAAGATGAATCAGGGAGAAATAGCGGAGATGGTAAAGTTTCTCTCCCCTAAGGTTAAAGGTCTAACTTTCCAATTCCACTATCCATATAGCGGAGAGGCCGACGATCTAGTGCTAACTTTTGAGGAACGAAAGATTGTACTGGATGAGCTTATTAAGCTAAAAAAGGACGAGTTTCCCATAGCCAATTCCTATGCCTGTCTTCAAGCTCTGAAGGATAATAAATGGAGATGTCACTCCTGGATGATTGCCAGTGTAGAGCCCGATGGTAAACTTACCCAGGGTTGCTATATCAAGGGTCGTGGTGAGGTATCCTGTAAAAAATGTGGCTTCTCTGCTCATACCGAGATATCGCTGGCCTATAGTGGTGTGATAGAGTCTATTAAGGCGGGTAAGAAAATTCTTTTGTCTTCCCGGAGGCTAGTGCATGCCTAAAGCGGATCTGATTCTCCTTCATCCTCCCAGTGTGTACGATTTTAGAAAGAGAGCTTCCCTGTATGGGCCTATCAGTGACGTAGTTCCTTCCACACCAATCTTTGAGATGTATCCCCTCGGTTTTATGACCATAGCTGATTACTTGAAAAGATCTGGATATACAGTGCGCATTATCAATGTTGCCCTGAAGATGTTAAAAAATAGTCGATTTGATGTCAAAAGGTTAATTAAGTCACTAAATCCCTTGGCCTTTGGCATAGATTTACATTGGCTGCCTCATGCCCAAGGAAGCCTGGAACTGGCTAAAATTATCAAGAAGTACCATCCCCAAACTCCGGTCATCTTCGGAGGACTATCGGCTTCGTATTACCACCAAGAACTCATCCTGTATCCCCAGGTTGACTATGTGATCCGAGGTGATTCGACGGAGGAACCACTTCGCCAGCTTCTGGAAATGATTCGGCAGAAGGGACTCCTCAAGGATGTTCCTAATTTGACTTGGCGAGAAAATGGGAGTCGAATCCGGGTAAATGAATTGTCCTATGTGCCTCTTGATTTAGACGATCTTTCCTTTGATTATAGGAGCTTAATGAGTTCGAGTGCTCGATACAACGATCTTACCGGCCACCTGCCCTTCCGGGATTGGTTCAATTATCCCATTGTGGCCGTAATGCCGTGGCGTGGATGTAGACATAATTGCTTAACCTGCGGCGGAGCAGCCCATGCATACAAAAATATCTGTGGGCGAAACTCACCAGCCAACCGGAATCCTAGGTTGGTAGCGCAAGACATTAGCTTGATTTCGCATTATCTAAAGGGTCCAATATTTATATTGGGAGATATTCGCCAAGCAGGTAACGACTATGTGGAAAAGTTATTAAGTGAAATCAAGAACAAACGAATCGACAATCACATAGCCCTAGAACTCTTCTGGCCAGGTTCAAAAAATTTCTTAGAAACGATAGCTGGTTCTATCTCTAACTTCAACATCGAGATTTCACCTGAGTCACATGATGAAGAGGTTCGCAAGGCCTTTGGAAGAGCCTATGATAACCAGAGCTTGGAAAGGACCATTGAGGACGCCTTAGAGCTAGGGTGTAAGCGGGTAGATCTGTTTTTCATGATCGGCTTGCCCAGACAGACTCCGCAGTCTGTGCAGGAAACAATTAAATACTGTGGAATCTTACTAAAAGAGTACACTGAAAATGGGAGTGCTAGAGTTCACCCCTATATTTCTCCTTTGGCCCCCTTTTTGGATCCGGGGAGTCGGGCCTTCGAAAACCCTCAAAAGTATGGCTATAAATTATTCTACAAAACCCTGGAAGA
>SOJT01000216.1 GCA_004376485.1 Candidatus Aerophobota bacterium
ATGCGATAGTGCTGAAGGGACGGCCAGAGTGGAGATATTCTCTTCCAGGGCCGATCCCTCTTCCTTGGAAGGGGAGAAGGGACTTTCCCTCAGAAGAGTGAGATAAACCCCCAGGAAAGCAATTTCAGTTTTGTTATCCACAGTTGCCCAGACTGCCAGATCCATGAACCTATCCTCTTCGTCCAGCCGCAGTTGATAATTTAGCTGCCAGGCCAGGCCAGTGGCTAGATAAACAACCCTCAAGGGGATCTGTCCATCACTGGGGGAGCTAATTTTCCAGGAAAGGAAAGAATTTGAGATAAACTCTCCCTCCATAATCTCACATCCCTCTGCCTCAAGATAGACAGAATCCAGAATTATCCCCTTGGGTACAGGGCCAAAGGAAATTTCCCCAAGGCCCTTCTTAACCCTTGCTTCTCTTAGCTCCTCCACCAGAGCGAGATCATGGGGGAATATAGTGAGCCTGGTTAGCCTCTCTTCCTCAGCCAGGGAAGGAAAGGAGGGTCCCAGCCAGATGAAGATCAAGCTTACCACAAGAGCCCAGCACATCTTCAAGGTAGAGCCTCCTTTGCTTTTCCTTATTATCCTACCACTCGATGACTATAGAAGCCCAGGTAACTCCTCCACCAAAGCAAGTCAAAAGGACCTTATCCCCCTTTTTTATTTTTTTCCCTCTCACAGCCTCGTCCAGACCTACCGCCACAGAAGCTGCCGACATGTTCCCACATTGCTCAAGATTTATATGGACTTTATCCTGACTCAGACCCACTTTCTTGACCACGGCATCTATTATGCGCATGTTAGCCTGGTGAGGGATGAAGTAATCAACATCCGAGGATTTCAAATTACCCTCCTCTAGAGATGCATGGATGGCATGAATCATGGCCCTTACCGCTGTTTTAAAGAGCTCATTTCCTTTCATCTTCATGTAGTGCTGTCGGTTTTGCACCGTCTGGAAACTGGCGGGAAGTCTGGAACCACCGGCTGGAACTTTTACCAAATCTGCCCCTCCTCCATCAGCACCAAGGTAGCTGGAAATAATCCTGCCACTATCAGAAGAAGGTCCTATCACAGCCGCTCCCGCTCCATCGGCAAAAATGACACAGGTATTTCGATCCTGCCAGTCAACAATCTTGGAGAGAGTCTCTGAAGCCACCACCAAAATAGTATCATACATCCCGGTGGCAATAAATTGACTTCCCACGGTAAGACCATAGAGAAAACCCGAGCAGGCAGCTTCCAGGTCAAAAGCGGCGACTTTCCTTGCTCCCAGCTTTTCCTGAAGGATGCAAGCAGTAGCCGGAAAAATCATATCTGGAGTAATAGTAGCCACTATAATCATGTCCAGATCCTCGGGTTTAACCTGGGCATTCTTTAAGGCTCTCCTGGCTGCATGATAAGCTAAATCAGAAGCAGCCTCATTTTCATCAGCAATCCTGCGCTCCTTGATCCCTGTTCTGCTACTTATCCATTCATCCGAAGTCGCTACCATCCTCTCTAAGTCCGCATTGGTCAAAACTCTTTGAGGAATATAGGAACCTGTACCTGCTATCTTAACCTTCCTTAAGCTCATTCCTCACCCCTCTTTTGGCCAGGGCTGTTTCAATATCTTGATTTATCCGACCTTGAGCGTATTGAAAGCTGGCCAAAATAGCGTTTTTTATAGCCTTGCTGGAGGAGGCCCCATGAGCAATTACACAGACCCCTTTTACTCCCAAGAGGGGAACTCCACCGTATTCTGCATAGTCAAGATCTTTCTTCAATCGCTCGAGGCTCCTTCCTGAAACCATCCCTCCCAGTCCAGGCAAAACGCTCTTCAGCTCCTCATCAACAATGACAAGAGCTGTCCTGGCTAATCCTTCGGCAAATTTCAGGATAATATTTCCCACAAATCCATCACAAACAACAACCTCCACATTCCCTCCCGTAATATCTCCTCCCTCAATGTTGCCAACAAACCTCAAAGAGGACTGCCTCAGAAGCTTATGAGTTTGAAAAACCAGCTCGTTGCCTTTGTTCTCTTCTGCCCCGATGCTTAAAAGGCCCACCCGCGGTTTTCTCCTTTTAAGGACCTTATAAGCGTAGATACTACCCATGACGGCAAATTGAAAAAGATGCTCGGGTCGACAATCCACATTAGCTCC
>SOJT01000005.1 GCA_004376485.1 Candidatus Aerophobota bacterium
CTTCCCTTCCACCTCACATGAAGCCTCTCCTACTCGCTGGATTACTGCTCGCATAGGACCTACTCAGCTCTTTCTCTACCTAAATTTATTCCAGTTTTTCTTTGGTTGAAGGAATCTCCTTCCTTCGCTCATCCAGTCCGGTAGCTTCATCTAAACTCAGAGCAAAAGCCTTAAAAGCAGCTTCCATCAAGTGATGAGCTCCACTTCCATAACACAAATTTACGTGCAGAGTAACTCCTGCGTGAGAAGCAAAACCGCGGAAGAACTCTTTCATCAGTTCTAGCTCGGATCCATGCTGCTCTTCCGAGGAGGGGAATTTAAACACCACCACCGGGCGTCCACTTATGTCAATGGCTACCTGAGCCAGTACCTCATCCATGGGAACAAAAAAGCTGCCATACCTTCTTATTCCTTTTTTCTCTCCCAAAGCTTTTCTCACCGCTTTTCCCAAACAGATGCCCACATCCTCGGCCAGATGATGATAGTCCACTTTAATATCCCCTTTGGCCACAACTGTCAAGTCAAAAAATCCATGATAGGCGAAAAGAGAAAGCATGTGATCCAAGAATGGATAGGAAGTATCTATCCTGGAGGTCCCTTTGCCATCCAAATTCAAATCAATCTCAACTTCTGTTTCCCTGGTTTTTCTTTCTACCCTTGCCAATCGATTGGTCTTCATTTTTCCTCACCTTAATCCTGAGCACCCTCAGGGTATCCTGCCTTATTTTGAATCTTTCATCCACACGGTAGCCCACTACCCAAGTTATCTTATCCTTGCTAATGAGCAGAGGGATCATATCCCTTTGTTCTAAAGGGATTTTGAGATCGATAAAGAAATCTTTTATCTTCTTCGTGCCTATCATTCCCGAGGGTTGAAATTTATCACCTCTTTCTCTCTGACGCAGAAACAAAGGTTCCTCTAATCTATCCCAATCCAGATAACCGATTGAGCCCTCTTTAGCAAAATTGGTAGGTCTATCAAGAATAATCTCTGCCTCCAGGGAAAGACGTAATTCTGGAAGCTCTGTCTTTCCTGGAACAATAAGAGGGTAATGAAAGGATAGTTCCTTATTTTTCCTCCTCTTGATAACCAATCTATCATATTCTCTTTGAACTACTAAATCTCCGGGAAGATCTAATTTCTTGGTTCCCCTGCCCGGAGCCATTCCCAGAACAGAACTTATGTGATCAAAGGTAACTCTTTTCAGATCTCCTTTTATCTTCCCCAGAGCTTTGCGCACTACCCTCCTCTGTATGGCAGGGTGTAGACCATGGAGCTTTTGGATATCCAGGATTAATCTCCCGTTATTTTGGCCTAAAGCTGCTAGACGCAGTGCTCTCCTTGTTTCTCTTTCCAGATAATCTCCTTCCTCCCGCAAGATTTGGCTCGTCCGAAGAATAGTCTCTCCTATCCCAGGATTATACTGCCTAGAGAGATGAGGAATTAGGTCCCAGCGGATCCTGTTCCGCAAGAAACGAAGCTGGAGATTAGAGGAATCCTGGCAGGGATAAAGACGATTATCTTTACAATAAAGTTCTACCTCTTCCCGAAAGATCTCGATTAAGGGTCGAATAACTTTACCCCTTACCGGTGGGATACCGGAAAGTCCGTCTAGCCCAGCTCCTTTGATTAATCTCATCAGAAGAGTCTCCACCTGATCAGAGGCTGTATGAGCCAGGGCGATCCGGCTGGCTCCCACTTCATTAGCCACATGCTCCAGAAAATTATATCGGGCCCGGCGGCCAGCTTCCTCCAGGGAAAGCTTCTTCTTCTTGGCCAGAAGGGATACATTGCAGGAGTCTGAAATCACAGGAATATCAAGCTCTCGGCCAAATTGCTTTACCCATCTAACTTCTTCTTCCCCCTCCCTACCTCTTAATTTATGATTAAGATGAGCTATCCATAAAGTCAAATTATACTCATCTTCGAGGCGCCGAAGAAGATGGATCAAGCTTACAGAATCAGGACCTCCGGAAACACCAACTACTACTCGCACATTTGGGCGGAGCATCCTGTATTTCGCTATGGTCCCCTTTACCTTCCCCAAGAAAGAGCCTACTCTTTCCATTTATCTAAACCTTTCCACCAGTTTACCTGACCTTACTGAGTTTTTCTCTAATAAGTTTTGCCCTTAGTTGGTCTC
>SOJT01000046.1 GCA_004376485.1 Candidatus Aerophobota bacterium
GGAGAAAAAATGCGCAAGGTGCGTCTGGGAAAGAGTAATCTTTGGGTAACTCAGATCGGGATGGGGGGTATTCCTATTATGCGGTTGACAAAGAGGGATGGGGTAAAATTGGTCAGAGAAGTCCTGGATCTGGGAATAAACTTCATTGATACCGCCCATGTTTATGGGGATAGTGAAGAGAAAATCGGTGAGGCTCTTGAAGGAAGAAGAAATCAGGTCATTCTGGCTTCTAAATCCCCCGCCCGGGACAGAAAGAGCTTCCTCGAACATGTGAATCTTAGCTTAAAAAGACTCAGAACCGATTATCTGAATATTTATCATCACCACGGAGTAAATTCCCGGGAAAAGATGGAGAAAATAATGGGGCCGAGAGGGGCTTTTGAAGGAATGATTCAAGCTTTAAAGGAAGGGAAAATTCTTCACCCTGCCTTCAGCTCTCACCATCTTCCCGAGGCTGAAGAGCTTATACTAACCGGCAAATTTGAGGTAGTGCAAATTCCCTTTTCTTTTGTAGATGATGAGGCCAAAGAGAAAATCATTCCACTAGCCCAGAAGCTGAATATAGGTTTTATCGCTATGAAACCTATGGGAGGAGGACTTATTGGAGATGCCCGGGCTTCCTTTCGATATCTTTTGCAGTTTCCCCAAATCGTACCCGATCCTGGGGTAGAAAAAATCGAAGAGATGCAGCAAATATTAGAGATAGTAGAAAATCATCCTGGACCTCTAACTCAAAAAGAGAAAGACAGGATGAAAAAGATCCGTCAAGATCTGGGCAAAACATTTTGCCACCGCTGTGACTACTGCCAACCTTGCTCTGAGGATATTCGTATTAGCCTGGTTTTGGTCTTTCCCAGCTTGGTCAAACGCATGCCTCTCAAAGAAGCCCTTGCCCGATGCGAAGAGGCGATAGAAAAAGCCCGGGATTGCTCGGAATGTGAAGAATGCATAGAGAGGTGCCCCTATCATCTCAATATTCCCTATCTTCTTAAGGAAAATATAGCTTATATGGAGAAACTCAAGGAGCATAGTCTTCTCCGTCCATAGCCTCCAGAAGCTCGGAGATCTCGTCCTCTATTATCCACTCCTCGTAGGTATCTGATTCCAACTCCTGGATAAATCGGGAGGGTTTCATAATAAGGGCCTGACCCCATCTTCCTCCCATGATGGGATAGCAAAGACAAAGCTCCTCTTTAGCTCGGGTAGTGGCCACATAGAGAAGTCTTCTCTCTTCCTCCAGGCTCTCGCCAGATTCTAGGGCCCTGGCCGCAGGAAAGCGGCCCTCAGATAACCATATTACCATAACTGCAGACCATTCCAATCCCTTGGCCTGGTGTACTGTACTCAGGACTATCTTCTCGTCTTCCTCCCCTCCTACTACTACCACCTCTGATTCCACGGTTCCCAGAAGAGCTAATTCACTAAGGAATTTTCTTAAGGACCTATACTGGCTGGCGAAGTTGCCTAATTGATAAATATCTTCTGTCCTTTCCGCATAATCAGGATACCGACCTCGAAGGTATTCTCCATAGCAGCCTTGAAGAACATTTTGAATCATCTCTCCTGGATTTCTTCTAAGGGCAGCATCCCGCAGCCGAGCAATGGTAGAGGTAAATTGGCCCCATTGGGGAGGAATTCTTCGGGGAAAAAGGGAAGGGAGTTTCTCGGATTGAATAGATTTCAAGGGTTCAGGAGCTGAAGCAATATACCGCCAAATCCTCTCAGCGGTAGCATTTCCTACTCCGGGAAGAAGTTTAAGGATTCTTTTCCAAGAAAGCTCATCCGCCGGATTAAGTGAAATCTTCAAGTAGCTTATCACATCCTTGATATGGGCTCGCTCAAAGAACCTTAAGCCCGAGCGGACCACATAGGGAATTCCTCGTCTGGTAAGCTCCATCTGAAGTTCCAGGGAGTGATAGTGGGAACGATACAGTACAGCTATTTCATTCAAAGAATAATCTTCATCTCGGAGTTCCAATATTCGCTGGGCCACAAACTCAGCCTGTTGGGAAACATCCTTAAGAGGAACAACCACGGGCAAAGACCCGGCCTTTCTTACCGGACGCAGAGTCTTGGGAAATTGCCTTTTGTTGTGGGAGATGACATTGTTGGTTAGATGGAGAATCTCCGGACTGCTTCGATAGTTTGTCTCTAACTTGTAGATTTTAACATTGGAGTATCTTTTTGGAAAATCAATAATATTTGCGAAATTTGCCCCCCGGAAGGAATAAATACTCTGTGAGTCGTCCCCCACCACCATAAGGTTTCGATAACGGGAAGCCATAATATCAACGAGATCTGCCTGAATTTTGTTAGTATCCTGGTATTCATCTACCAGAATGTGACGGAAATGGTAGCAGTAGGAATCCTTAACCTCGGGGTGCTTATCCAGGAGGGTTTTCCAGTTGCAAAGTAAATCGTCGTAATCCATGAGGTTAAGTTTTCTTTTACGGCTCCTGTACCGTCTGACCACCTTCTCAATGGTGGGGACAAGAGAGACAAAGAAGGGATATTTTTCCTCTACTATATCATGTATGCCTCTTTGGGTGTTCAGAGAAAGACTGAGAATATCCGAAAGAATGATTCCCTTGGGAAATCTTTTTTCCCGAGTGTCAATTTTCAAGTCGGTAAGACACACATCCAGAAGATCTTTAGAATCCTCCCGGTCTATGATGATGTAATTATTCCCATATCCCAAAAGATGAGCATGACGCCTCAGCAGGAGATTTCCAATATGGTGAAAAGTCCCTCCCCATAATCTTCTCACCTGGCCCCCTACCAGGATCTCCACTCGATGGAGCATTTCCCTTGCTGCCTTGTTGGTGAAGGTAACCAGGAGAATTCGCTCAGGAGGAACCCCTGATTCAATAAGCCAGGTCACTCTATAGGTTACGGTGCGGGTTTTACCACTCCCTGCCCCGGCAATAACCAGGATGGGTCCACCTTCAGCCGTCACTGCCTCTAGCTGCTGGGGATTAAGCTGAGAAGCATAGTCCACTTTAAGTTCTTTCAATGAGGATGGACTCTTCAGGATATATCTTCTAGTTTTTTTCAACGTGCCGGTTCCTTAATTTGGCTTTGAAGGTTTCTCTGATCCATGAAATTATATGTAATCCATTATTTTTTTCTATAGCCTCTCTTAGGTGGCTCTTCCAAAGAAAGTCATAGCTATCAAACCAGCAATGGGAGGAAAAATGAGAGTTGAAACTATCCTTATAAGGGCAAACTTTGGCCCGATCAGAGCTACCTCATAGGGTAGCCGACTCAATCCCCACAAGGCCCAACCTACAACGAAGGCCACCATAGGTCCTATCCCTGCTCCTGCCCGATAGAGAGATCCAACGATAGGGAAGACAACGTAAGGGCCGCCAGGAATCATAGTTCCGGCAGCACTTCCAATCAAAATACCTTTAATCCCAGCCTCTTCCCCTAGCCAGTTCATAATGATCTCTTTAGGGATTAGTGCCTGAATTAGACCGGCTACGGCAAAGGAGATTAAAAGGAGGGGTATGACCTCGAGGAAAGTTCTCCCTCCTATCTTCAGCCCCAGAATATGAGCTTGCTCTCCCTTGAAATAAGCCACCGCAATTAAACCAGCAGCCACTCCTGCCATAATCAGTGTGGGCATTAGCATTCTCTTCCCTCCCTTTTTCTTTTTCTTCAAGAAAACCTCCCTTCCTAAGTCTCCCAAAAACACTTCTGAGGACATATTCTATTATTTCTTGCAAGAAAAATCAAATCGAAGGAGATGCTCAAAATGCGTACACTCACTCACAAATTAGGTTTGACAAAGAGCAGGATTCGAATAAACTAAAGCCTGAGGTTCCTGAGGGTACGGAAACGGGAAAACTTGTGACATGAAGCAAGGAGAAAAAGGGAAATGGATAGGGAGATATCCAGAGCTTTTCTGATAATACCGGAGATTCGAGAATTCCTTTCCCAGAACGACAGGGAAGCATTAAAGGAGATTTTCTATGCATATGAGCCGGTGGAAGTGGCTGAGATCTTAACAGAGTTCAGCTTGAAAGAAAGGGTGCTCCTTTTCTCCTTGTGGAACATAGATTTTGCAGCAGATGTCTTTGAAAAAATGGAAAAGGATGATCAGATTGCTTTGATGGGGGCAATTGACGAAGCCCGGAGAGGCAAAATCCTTAATGAGCTAGCTCCTGATGAACGGGTGGATTTCTTTGAGGAACTTCCGGAGGAGATGGTTAACCGATTCCTCTCCATCATGGAGAGGGAGGAGGCTCGGGACGCCAGGGAACTGATGACCTATGATGCTAGCACTGCCGGTGGGAGGATGACCACCGAATTCGCCTCTCTTAAGGAGGATATAACTGTTCAGCAGGCCCTGGAGGAGCTGAGAAAAACGGCAAAAGAGCTGGAGATGATCTATTACATTTATATAGAAAGTAGATATAATCACCTGGTGGGAGTTATCTCTTTGAAAGAACTCATTATGGCTGAACCAACCACCAAGCTAAGTGAAATTATGCACACCAAGCTCGTTACCATTCCCATAGATATGGATCAGGAGCACATGGCGGCAGAGATAGCCAAGTACGACTTTCTTGCCCTGCCAGTAGTGGATAATCGGGGAAGAATGAAAGGTATCATTACGGTGGATGACGTTATTGATGTCATCGAAGAAGAGGATACGGAGGATATGTACAAATTTGGAGCGGCGGGAGAGCACGTAGAGGATTATATGTCTATGAGGCCCACCCTGGTAGCCAGGAACCGGATAACCTGGCTTTTGATTTTGGTAGTGACCAGTTTTCTCTCCGGATTAATCATGCAGAAGTTCTCCTTTGCCCTGGAAAGTATGATAGCTCTGTCTTTCTTTATTCCCCTGATTATGGGCTCCGGGGGTAATGCCGGAACTCAGGCAGCTATGGTGACGGTGAGAGGATTGGCCACGGGGGAGATAAGAATGGGAGATATATGGAGGGTGGTGAGAAAGGAATTTCTCATCGGGGCTATGCTGGGAGGAGGTTTAGGTGTGCTAGCTCTAGTAAGAGCTCTTATCTTCCAGAAAAGCTCACTTCTTGGAACCACGGTGGCTTTCAGTATGATTATTACCGTTACAGCAGCTACCTGCCTGGGGGCTATTCTGCCTCTCATATGCAAACGTCTGGGGATTGATCCTGCCGTCGTCTCTGGCCCTCTAATTACCACCGTCCTTGATATCGCTTCTCTACTCATATACTTCAGAATAGCTATCTTCCTTCTGGGACTTTCCTGATTCTACCTCTCCCCCTAAAGATTTTTTGTAAAGCTTTCCCTCAGGGGCGGAGTTGGTTTACATTTTCTCTGGTGCAGATATTCCCAATAAATTGAGGACATCTCGAAGGGCAACTTGGACGGCTTTAACCAGGAGCAGGCGAGCCAAAGAAAGATCCTTATCCTGTCCAATGACCTGGTGAAGGGTATAGAATTGGTGGAAAATGGTAGCCACACTCTGGAGCCAAGTGGTAAGCCGATGAGGCTCCAGGCTTTCCCCCACCTCCTTAACCATATCGGGCAGGAGACAAAGTTCTCTCATCAACTTTCTTTCTTCGGGTGCCACCAGAAGATCCAGTTTTACCCTGGAAAGAGGGGGAATCTTTATTCCCTTATCCTTGGCTTTGTCCAGTATGCTGGAGATGCGAGCATGAGCATATTGAACATAAAAAACAGGGTTTTCCGGGGTTTGTTTTTTGGCCAGTTCCAGATCAAAATCAAGGTGGGAGTTGCAGGTGCGGGAGAGAAAGAAAAACCGACTGGCGTCTTTCCCTACCTCATCCAGAACCTGGGACAGTGGAACAAATTCTCCCTGGCGAGTAGAAACAGAGATGCGCTTCTCTCCCCTTTTCAGGGTAACCAGTTGATAGATGATGACCCGGAGAGAATCTCCGGGATATCCTAAGGCCTGAATAGCTGCCTTCAAACGGGGAACATAGCCAATATGATCGGCTCCCCAGACATCAATGACCCAATTCAGACCTCGCTGGAATTTGTCTTGATGATAGGCAATATCGCTGGCAAAGTAGGTATACTCACCACTTTTGCGTCTTAAGACCCTATCCTCTTCATTCTCAAAAAACTCCGAGGTTTTAAACCAGAGAGCTCCCTCCTTTTGGTAGACAAAGCCCTTATCTTTAAGGTTAGAGATAACTTCAGAAACCTGGTTTCCCTTATGAAAGCCGGACTCGGTTACCCAACTGTCGTATTTTACTCCGAAGCGGGTTAGATCTTCTTTTATCTTATCCAGGATTTTTCTTATCGTAAAATCAGCCAGGAGCTTCAGGGTTTTTTGGGAGGATTTGCAGGAGGCAGGAAGTTTATCTCTTAGCCCATCTTTTGCTTCTTTGGCTATCTGAATTATATAGTCTCCCTTATAGCCATCTTCCGGGAAAGATACCTTCCTTCCCTCCAGTTCCTCAAGACGAGCCCAGACAGAGCGGGAGAGTCTTTCAATTTGTCCTCCCACATCATTGACATAATACTCTTTCTGGACCTGGTAGCCGGATTTAGAGAGAATATTCGCCAGACTATCCCCTACCGCAGCAGCTCTTCCGTGGCCCACATGAAGGGGACCGGTAGGATTGGCGGAAACAAATTCTACCTGTACCCTCCTGCCTTCTCCATATGAGAAACGGGTAAAGCCTTCTTTTTGGGTAAGAATCTTCTCAAGGGTTTGGTGAAGGTAACTGGGAGAGATAAAGAGGTTAATAAATCCGGGGGGAGCGAATTCTACCCGGGAAAGAAAATCCTCCTTTTGCAAAGAAGCAATCAAAATCTGGGCTATTTCAGAGGTGGAAAGATCCCACTTCTCGGAAAGAAGAAAGGGAAGATTGGTGGAAAGATCCCCCCACTCTTCCCTTTTGGGTTGACTGATAAATACAGGAGGAAGATCCTCCCAAGAGATCCATCCTGAATCTTTGACCTCCTGAAGCGTTTTTTTCAGGTTATTTTCTATGAGTAGTTTAACAGAATTATTCATATGGAGATATAAGCTTATCCTATGAGAACAGGAACTATTTTTGAGTGAGCACCGTCACCCACATAGTCACTATTCCATGGCGTACTCGAAGAGCCACGGTATCTCCCGGTTTTACTTTTCTCATGGCCTCCTCAAATTCCCTTAGACTGTCGACCTCCCCTTCATCGACTGGATCTAATCTAACTGCTTTTATCACATCGCCCACGTTAATTCCTGCTTGAGCAGCGGGACTTCCTGAATCCACTTCTATAACCACCACTCCCTTCTCTCCTTCTTTGAGATCATATTCTTTCTCCAGTTCAGGATTAATAGAGTGAACCTGAATTCCAAGAAGCCTCTCGCTTAATCCACCTTCGGTTATCTGGACTATCTCTTCTTGCTCCTGACCGGTAGGAAAAGTAATATTCATTTCCTTACCCTTCCTTACCAGAGTCAAGGTAATCTCCTCGCCTATCTCTGTCTTGAGGATCTCTTCTCTTAAATCTAAGCCTGAGTCAACTGGCTTACCGTTTACCTTCTGTATAATGTCTTCTGCCTGAATACTAGCCTTATCCGCAGGGCTTCCCTTTATCACATTCACCACCAGCACGCCTTTCTTTACCCCAAATTTTTCCTCTAGCTCTGGAGTGAGCTCCTGCATGTAAATACCAATCCAGGGACGTCTGATCTCGCCATACTGAACTAAACTGTCCAGGAGCCTTTTGGC
>SOJT01000212.1 GCA_004376485.1 Candidatus Aerophobota bacterium
GAACTAAAGAAAAATAAGCGGGCTCAAGCTTACCTCAAGGGGCGAGGGTTTGATGAGGAGACGGTGGCGACATTTAAAATAGGTTTCGCTCCCTCTTCAAAAGAGTTTCTGGGGGTTTGTCAAAAAAGAGATCTTTCTCGGGAAAAATTGGAAAAATTGGGTCTTCTCCTTGCTGGGGGTAAAGAAGAGCGCGCCTATTTTCGCTACCGAATTATCCTTCCCATTTTCACCTCCAGAGGAAGGATCTGTGGTTTTGGAGCCAGAGTTATTGATGACTCCATGCCCAAATATCTTAACTCTTCTGAGTCCCCTATTTTCGATAAGGGGAAAACTTTGTACGGGTTAAACTTCAGCAAGGAGGCCATAAGACGGGAAAATGAAGCCATCCTGGTAGAAGGTTATACCGATCTCATATGCCTTCATCAGGTAGGGATAAAGAATGTGGTAGCCTCCCTGGGTACCTCTCTCACTCCCTGGCAGGCCCGAACCATCAAACGCTATACCAATCAGATTTTCATCGCTTATGATCATGATAGAGCAGGAGTTGCCGCCACTTTAAGGGGAATTGATCTTCTCCTGGAGGAGGACCTCAGAATAAAGATCATTCCGCTGCCCCGGGGAAAAGATCCAGCAGATCTTGTCAAAGAAGGCGGGGACCTTTTCCTGAGAAAGAAAGCTGAGGCTACAGCATACTTTGACTACCGGCTGAAACAGGAGATGGAAAAAAGACCCTCCCTGGAGCTGGAGGATAAAATAGAAATTCTTAATGCCCTTTTCCCCACGCTTGGCAAAAACAAAAATCTAGTCAGAATTCGAGATTTTATAAAAAAATTGTCTCACCAGCTCGACCTGGATGAGGAATCCATAGGGATAGAGTTTGAAAAGTTCAAAAGAAAGAGCAACAAAGACCTTTTTCGGAGTCCCTCTTTGAGGAAAAAAGATGGACGGGAAGAAATGGAGAAAATGTTGCTTCAGCTTATGTTGGATGACGAGGAGATCATAAACATAGTAAAAAAGAAATGGGATGCTCATCTTTTTCGGAACCCATCTTACCGCTTGATCGCCGAGAAACTAATAAATTCACTAAAAGAGGGGAAGGTAGCCTCAGCAAAACTTGCAGGTCAGCTAGAGGAAGAAAATCTATCTTCTCTCATTTCATCCTTCTCTCTATCAAAGTCTTACTGGGAGGAGGACTCTAAACAAAACTTAGTCAGAGATCTTATGGGGTCCCTGGAGAGAAACAACATCCGGAGAAGAATCAATGAGTTAAGGGAAAATATTAAAGCGGGTGAGGGTAAAGGAGAAGAAAAAAAAGTTGAAAGGTGGCTTCAGGAATTGACTCGTTTAAAGAAACAAATCATATCGAGGTGATTTTATGAAAAAGGAGACTAAAAGAACCTTGGCTAAAAGAGGAAAGATCGGATCCGTATCTAAGGAGATGGAAAAAAAGTTCAAGGATCAGATTTCCAGCCCGGAGAGAATAGAGGATGTCTTGCACTTGATACATAAAGAAGAACTGGATATGGTTCATGAAGAAACAGGGGAAGTAAAGACTTCATCATCTTTAAGTCTGGATACAAATGATGGAATTGGAAGATACCTGCAGGAGATCGGAAGAACGCCTCTTCTTTCCCCCCATGAGGAAAAGGACTATGGAAGAAAGATAAGACAAAACAAAAGAATTCTTCGGGCAAAGATTCTGAAAGTGGTTGAGTTAGCTGAGAAAAATGCTCATTTCCTTTCCCTTGCCAGAAGCCAGGGAATAAGCGAAGAAGACCTTCGGGGGATAGCCAAGAAATTCAAAAAGGTAAAGAAGCTAACCAACTTTGTGATCAGCTTAACTGAGGAAAAAAGTAGAAATCTTGAGCCACCCGAAGATATGAAGAAATTTCTGAAACTCAGAGAAGAGACTAAACAGATAAATTACATCTATGAGAAGTACCGAGATAAAATGATCAAGGCCAACCTCAGATTGGTGGTGAGCTTTGCTAAAAAGTATACAGGAAGAGGAGTTCCTTTCCTGGATCTCATCCAAGAGGGTAATATTGGTCTTTCCAGAGCTGTGGACAAATTTGATTATAGAAAGGGAAATCGCTTTAGCACCTACGCCAGCTGGTGGATAAGACAATCCTTATCCAGAGC
>SOJT01000166.1 GCA_004376485.1 Candidatus Aerophobota bacterium
GGAGGAGTTAATGTTAAATTTTTCCCCCACTTCTTCATAAATCTCTTCTTCCAGGGAGGTTATTTTTTCCCTCACCTCACTTAAGAATTCTTCCAGAGCCGACTTTTTTACCTTGATACCTCTACTTTCCATTTTTGCTAGAGTGTCTATCAGAGGAAGCTCCACCTTGGTGTACAATTCCCAGAGATTCTCTTCTTTCAGTTTTTCCTCGAGACCCTCCTTTAGCTTATGGATGAGCTCCACCCTCTCAGGAGGGGAAACCTCATCCATGCTTTCTCCCAGATATTCTATGCATAAGTCCTTAAGAGAATAGTCTGAAGCTAGAGGGTTGAGGAGGTAAGCGGCTAGCTGGGTGTCAAAGCCCAATCCCTTGAGGTCTAGTTCCCACTCTTTGAGATCCAGGATAATCTTTTTTAGATTATGTCCTATCTTTTTTATCTGAGGGTCCTGGAAAATAGGGGAGATTTTTTTTATGATGAGATCTTTTGGGAGTTCTTTTTGAAGCAGGAGCAGCCAATAGCATATTCCATCTTTGGAAAAGAAAGCTACTCCAGGGGGCTCCTTGCCTGTTTGCAGAACAAAGGGGCCCTGTTTTAAGGTAAGGGTGAGTTCATTGAGCTCCTGAGGGCTCTTGATGCTCCGGCATTCTGAGTTATGAGGCCTGGAAGCAGTGAAATCCTCCATCAATTTCTTGAACCCCAGCTCTCTAAAAAGGGGAAGAAGCACTTTCTTGTCAGGACTCTCTACCCTGAATTTCTCCCAGTTCACCTTGAGAGGAATAGAGCTGATGAGAGTAATCAGTTCCTTTGATCGTTTTGCCTGATCCTGGTATTTTTTGAGTAGTTTTCTTTTGCTGGTCGGTAAATCATCCAGGTGGCAGATAAGATTCTCCAGATCCCCGTACTTTTGAAGTAGCTCTTTGGCCGTGGCAGGTCCAACCCCGGGCACCCCCGGTATATTATCAGAGACATCTCCCACCAGGGAGAGGTAATCCGCTATTTGGCTGGGAGAGATACCAAAGTTCGCTCTTACCCTTTCCTCATCAAAAAGATCGGTCTGGGAGATACCCTTCTTAAGACGAATAATATGAACGGAGGAAGCGACTATCTGGAGAATGTCCTTATCTTCGGTAAAAATTTCCACTTTCAGTCCCTGTCTTACTCCTTCCTTGGCCAAAGCGGCTAGGATATCATCGGCTTCGTATTCTTCCTCTTCAAAGATGGGAACACCAAAACCAATAAGAATCTTTTTGATTAAAGGAATCTGGCTAGCCAGATCCCCGGGCATCCGGGGCCGAGTGATTTTGTATTCCTTAAATTTCTTATGTCGAAAGGTTTTCCTTCCTTTATCAAAAGCACAAGCACAATACTCCGGCTTCTTCTCTTTAAGAAGTTTCATCAGCATGCGGGTGAATCCATAGACGGCTCCGGTGGGAACACCCTGGGTATTACTCAAAGGAGGAAGAGCGTAGTAGGCACGGTAGAGTAAGCCGGTGCCATCAATAAGGGTCAATTTCTCTTTTTCCGTCAGCATCGCTTTTCTCTCATATTTTTACTATACAAGATTTTGCTTTTCTGTAAAACTTTCGCTTTCTTGCCAATTTAACAGAGTATGGTATAATAAATCTCACCTGGATAAAGCTTGCCTTTTTTCTTTACAGAAAGGGAAGGGTATGAAGAGAAATAAGAATGTAAAAAAGGAGAAGTTCTTTACTCTGATGTGGATCCCTCATTCGCAGGGGCGGGTACGTCGGATGAGAATTTCTAAATTCATTTTTTCTCTCGGTATAACTGGAGCTGCTGTAGCCCTGGTTGCTCTCTTCCTCCTTATCCATAGCTATGTCCAACTCAAGGAGAAGGTAAACCTGCTAGATGAGCTAGAGAGGGTAAACCGGATTCAGGAGGTTAAGATTTCTTCACTGGCCGAGAAGGTCAAAGATTTCAGTAAGACCATGGAAAGATTGAGAGAGCTAGAAGATAAACTAAGAACTCTAGCCGGGGTAGGAGATACCTCTGGTAAACAAGCAAGTCTAGGGAAGGGAGGGCCTCAAGTTTACCTGCCCCCAGTAGAAGGACCCGCAGTTGGACTTCCGGAGCAATTCATAATTGGGAAAGAACATCCATTTTCTTATGCTC
>SOJT01000125.1 GCA_004376485.1 Candidatus Aerophobota bacterium
CTGCAGGATTTGCAAGGTCCCAAGATCCGGGTGGGACGCCTGAAGAAGGAGAGCATCTATCTCAGGGAGGGAGCCTCTTTAACCGTTACCAGCCGCAGGATCGAAGGAGATGAAACTGCTATCTCTGTTAGCTACGAATATTTTTCCAGGGATGTGAAGAAAGGGGATCGCATTCTCCTGGATGATGGACTCATAGAGCTAAAAGTTATAGGTGTAACAGGTGAGGATGTTCTCTCGGAAGTAATCGATGGAGGAGTTTTAAGAGCCCATCGGGGAGTGAACCTGCCGGGAGTCTGCATTAAGGCTCCTTCTTTAACGGAGAAGGATATCAATGATCTCAAGTTTGGTATCGCCCAGCAGGTGGATTATGTGGCTGTTTCCTTTGTTCGATCCAGCAGGGATGTTTTAGCGGCTAAGGAAATGATAGCCTCTACGGCAGAAGATATCCCTGTGATTGCTAAACTGGAAAAACCCGAAGCATTAAAAAATCTCGATAGTATCCTGGAAGTGTCTGATGGAGTGATGGTGGCCCGGGGGGATTTAGGGGTGGAGATGCCTCCCCAGGAGGTCCCTATACTCCAGAAGGAAATTGTGGAAAAGGCCAATGAAAGGAAGGTGCCCGTGATCATAGCCACTCAGATGCTCCAGTCTATGATGGAGGAAATGAGACCTACCAGAGCCGAGGCTTCCGACGTGGCTAATGCTGTCCTTGATGGAGCTGACGCTCTGATGTTATCAGGGGAGACAGCCATGGGTAAGTATCCTGTTCAGACAGTGAGGATGATGGATGGGATCATCAGGGTAGCTGAGAAAAGAGGCATTTCCGGGATAAGGATGCCCTTCTCTCCTGGGGGTGGTGTTTCCTCCTTTCCCGATACCATTAGCCAAGCCGCCACCAGAGCCGCTGAAGAGGTAGGGGCCAAAGCCATTGTTGCCTTCACCCAATCCGGTGCCACGGCTAGATTAGTAGCTAAACAGAAACCTCAGGTTCCCATCATAGCCTTTACCCCTGAGAGGAGGGTGAGCCTCAAGATGTGTCTTTATTGGGGGGTGATTCCCAGGATTATGAGACCTATTGAGAATACGGATGAGATGATAATGGAGGTGGATAGGGTTCTGATTAAAGAGAAGCTGGCTCATGCGGGAGACATCCTGGTTATTGTTTCGGGAGCTCCCATTTTCAAAAAAGGTACCACCAATCTAATGAAGCTTCATCGAGTGTCACTTTAACACCAGATTTTCTTCTCTAGTTTGCTGTGGGACAGCGTCAGTATTTTAACATGAGCTTCTTTATCTCTTTGGTAATGAGAAGGGCATCTTGGTATTTTCTTTGCCACATATTCCTCCCAAAGATAAGTCCATCCACGCCGGCATCCAGACATACCCTGGCTTTATTAAGGAGATCCTCATCGCTTATCTTGCTTCCCCCGGAAACCAAAACTCCCGTTCTGCCGGCTGATTGAACTACCATACGAAGCTCATCTTCTGGGGTAAGATCCAGACAATCATTATATCGCTTGAAGAGACCTTTGGCATCGTACTTACCTTCTTTTGGAGTTTTGGGAAGGTTCAGCTTGACCACGTGGGCTCCTAACTCGTTGGCCACCCTGGCTGCATAATCAACCATGGCCAAAGAGTCTCTGCCTCCATGGACTTTGTCGGCAAACTTACCGCGAGGATATGACCACATGATTACCGGCATCCCAAATTTCCTGGCTTCTTGCCTGACTTCCATGAATTGAAGGAAATCTTCATCCTGCCTGGGGGAACCTACATACATGGTGTAACCTACAGCATCAGCTCCTAGCCTTACTGCGTCTTCGACAGTAGCATCCAGAGGGGAGAAAGCCTCTTCAGCGGAGGGGATATTTGTTTTGCCATTAATCTTCAACACTAAAGGTACCCTTCCAGCGTACTTTCTGAAGTGTTTCTCCGCCAATCCTATGTGACAGACAACTCCAGAATATCCTCCTTCTTCTGCCAGATTCAGTTGGAACTCAAAGTCCACGCTGGGTGGATTAGGAAAAAAATCACTAGGTCCGTGCTCCAGTCCTTGATCTACTGGGAGAAAAATCATTTTCCCATTACCTGGGCCGTGGCGGTACATAAATTCATAAAGTTTTCTTTTCTCCCC
>SOJT01000052.1 GCA_004376485.1 Candidatus Aerophobota bacterium
GAGATGATGAATTAAAGGAGGATCTGTGCTTCGACGAAGACGAGAAGATCAAATTTGGGGAATTATCCTCATGCTGGTGGGGGTTCTTATTCTTATCAGTCTTTCTTTTTATAGTTCTTCCAAATCCCCTTTCTTTACCTCTCATCCCCGCCTGGCTGTCCGCAATTACATTGGCCAATTTGGCATTCTTGTAGCCACCTATCTTTATCTCGGTTTAGGGATAGGAGCTTTTTTTCTCCCCTTGATTATGATAGGTGCGGGAGTGAAGAAATTTAGACAGACGGCATGGGAAGCGCCTTATCGTCAGGGGATAGGAGCAATTCTTTTTATTATAGTCTTCTGCTCCAGCCTTTCTTTGGTCGGTTTGAGTCTTAGTTCCTTCCTTTACGGAGGGGGAATTCTGGGGTTTTTCTTCGCCCGGATGCTTCTGTCCATTTTCGGGAGGCTGGGAAGCGCCGTAGTTGTAGCTGGGCTGTTTGTTCTCTCCGTATTCTTACTGGTAGAACTTTCTCCCACTTTAGCTCGCCTCAGGATAAAGAAAAAGCTGCCTCGAGAGAGGAAGAGACCTCCTTCCAAAAAACTCCGGGATGAGATACCGACCAGATTAAGCGAAACTTCTTCCGAGATGTATGCTCTTCCTTCACTATCTCTATTTAATCCTATTCCCCATCAAAAAGGAGCGCAAGATGAGGTGAAGCTGGCTGGTCAAAAGCTGGAAAAGACCCTAGGAGATTTCGCAGTGCCGGTGGAGATTGAAGAGGTCAAAGAAGGACCTGTGGTCAATAGATTTGAAATAAAACTGGGTCCCGGGATTAAAGTCAACAAGATTATGGGTCTTTCCAGTGACCTGGCTCTTTCTCTGGCTGTTCCCAATGTCAGGATTGAGGTTCCTGTATCCGGTAAATCTCTCATTGGAATAGAGGTTCCCAAGAAAAAAGCCAATTTCGTTTATCTTAAGGGACTTCTGGAGGAAGAGGCATTCAGACTATCCACCTCAAGCCTCTTCTTCCCTTTGGGTAAGGATATTACCGGGGAGACAGTTTGGGTCAATCTGGAGTCTTTACCTCATCTCCTCATTGGGGGAGCTACCGGTTCAGGGAAAAGTGTCTGCATCAATTCTTTCATCGTGAGCATCCTTTACCGCTGCTCACCTTACGAGGTGAAGTTCCTCCTTATCGATCCTAAAACCGTGGAGTTGGTCGACTACGAGGGTATTCCTCACCTCATTTTTCCTCCTATAAACGAGGTCAAAGAAGCAGGTATAGCCCTGGAGTGGATTGTGCGGGAGATGAGAAATCGCTATGAGAGATTTAGCGAGAAAGGGGTTCGGGACATTATGGGATTCAATAAGCGAATGGAAGAAGGGGAGGAGAGAGTTCCTTATCTTCTGGTGATTATTGATGAGCTGGCTGATCTGATGATGATGGGGGGAGCCAGATTGGAAAAGACCGTCTGCCGCATAGCTCAATTAGGGAGGGCTACTGGCATCCACCTGGTGGTAGCCACTCAGCGTCCCTCTGTAGATGTCATTACCGGTCTCATTAAAGCTAATTTTCCTTCCCGCATCTCTTTTGCTGTTGCATCTCAGGTGGACTCTCGTACTATTCTGGATGCCACAGGTGCGGAGAAACTGGTGGGGAACGGTGATATGCTTTATTCTCCCGTAGAGGCCATTAGGCCTTTTCGGGTTCAGGGAAGTTTTATCTCTCCTGAAGAGGTAAAAAGAATAGTGGAATTTATCAGAGAGCAGGGAAAGCCCGAATATCGGGAGGAGATTGTCAGGGAAGAAGTGACCAAGGAAGAAGAGGGAGTTGAGCATGACAGTCTGTACTCTGAAGCCAAGGAACTTATTATGACAGTGGGTAGAGCCTCTACCTCTCTTCTTCAAAGAAGACTAGCTATTGGGTATAACCGAGCTGCTCGCATTATGGATGAGTTGGAAAAAGAGGGAGTAATAGGGCCTGCCCGGGGAAGCAAACCTCGTGAGGTTTTGATAAGAAAAGGCTATGAAAAATGACCTTAGCCAATAAAATGACCTTGGCTCGGATAATCTGTCTTCCTTTGGTAGTTCTATTTTTATTTAGATGGGGTGCTGCGGGAAAGATTATGGCTTTTCTAA
>SOJT01000100.1 GCA_004376485.1 Candidatus Aerophobota bacterium
CTAAAGGAACAACCCTCTTAAAGGGAATGCTTCCCTCAGGAACAAATCCTTCCTCCCTATCTCCCAGACTTTCCACCCTATGCATTACTCCGATGGTTAGTTTCCCACCGCATTTTGGACAGATATCTTTATGAGTCCGGCTCTCACTGGGAGAAAAAGAAATATCACATTTTCGATGACCATCATAGTGATATTTTCCCTCCTGAGGAAAAAATTCAATAGTATAAAGAAACTTTTTCTTATCTCCTCGCTCAAGAACTCTCTTGATTTCTCCCAAAGTCAGACGTTCAGAAAAGACATTAGCTTCCCGCCCCAGTCTGGATGGAGAATGAGCGTCTGAATTAGAGATAAGAGTGAATCTGTCTAAACTCGAAACTCGCCAGTTCATTTCTGGATCACTGCTCAGGCCCGTTTCCAGAGCATAGATGTACCTGGTGTAGCTGCCAAAACACTCCTCGAGGGAATCAAATCCCGAATTAGCTCCAAACAAGGAAAACCAGGGAGTCCAGATGTGAGCCGGAACAACAAAAGCATCTTCACTCGCCTCCAAAACGATCTCTACCAGATCCGAGGCTGAAAGTTTCAGTATAGGGCGCCCGTCAGAATAAAGATCTCCAAACTTTCCCAATTTCCGGTTAAGTTTTTCGGCGACTGCAAAATCCCCAGCGAATATGATGTTATGTATTCTTCGCCCCTTTCCCCCTTGATAAAAAATATTGCTGACTTCGGCAGTAAGAACAAACAGAGTCTCGTCAAATCTATAAAGGCCATCTTCTTCAGGAACAAGAGAGGCTTTAAGCTCCTCTAGCCAAAGAGGGTGAGTGAAATCTCCTGTACCCACCAAATTGATCCCTTTTAGCTTGGCCATTTGGGCCAAATGCGGTATATCCATATTCTTTGAGGTAGCCCGACTATATTTGGAATGAATGTGGAAGTCAGCTACGAAACTCATTTCTAGACCTTGATCACATATAAAGGCAAGAGCTTGAAGGAAGAGATACCGAGAACATAATGAATTCCTCTCTAGAGCAGAGCTTTTTCTCTTTTTTCCAGCTTATCTATAAGGAGAGGAAGAAATCTGTGAAGATCAGCCACAATCCCGTAGGTGGCAATGTCAAATATAGGAGCATTAGGGTCTTTATTTATGGCCACAATTATTTCAGAACTTCTCATTCCTGCCTGGTGCTGAATAGCTCCTGAAATACCGCAGGCCACGTATAGTTTTGGTTGAACGCTCTTTCCCGTTTGCCCCACCTGATGATAAGAGGGAATCCATCCGGCATCCACCACGGCTCGGGAAGCTCCCACCGCTCCCCCCAAGAGATGGGCCAATCTTCGGATGATGGAAAAATTTTCGGGCTTGCCCAATCCACGGCCACCGGAAACGATTATTTCTGCTTCCTGCAGATCAACCACATCCTTTTCTTCTCTGATAAGGTCAAGAATCCTCACCATCTCATCTTCAGAAGTAAGATTAGGCTTAATTTTTATCACCCTGAGCTGACCTTTCCCATCAGGTTTCGCTCTTTTCATCACCTTTGGTCTAACTGTGGCTATTTGAGGACGATGATGAGGTGAGATTATGGTGGCCATTATGTTGCCCCCCAGGGCGGGACGGGTCTGAAGTAGGTTCCTCTCCTCCGGTTCAATTTCTAAGCCTGTACAATCTGCTGTTAGGCCAGTCTTTAGTCTGGCCGCCACTCGGGGCGCCAGATCCCTTCCCAGGCTGGTGGCTCCTAGAAGAATGATCTCAGGATTCTCACTCTTCACCAGGTCTACCAGGGTCTGGGTATAAAAACTGGTGTAATAATACTCCAGAAGAGGGTCCTCCACCAAATAAAGTTTATCTATCCTGTAGCCAGTTAGTCCCCTCGCCTTTTTCTCTATTTTCCAACCCAGAAGAACCAGAGAAAGCTCCTCTCTAAGATGATCAGCCAGTTTTCTTCCCTCACCGAGGAGCTCATAAGTTACCGGCATTATCTGTCCCTGACGTTGTTCGGCGAAAACCCAGACGCCTCTATAGGAGGACACATCAACTTTTTTCTCCTCTTTTTCCAGAACAATAGCCTCCTCTGAACAAGCATCTACACAGGCCCCGCAGAAGGTGCAGGTGGCAAGAATCCTCACCTTTCCATCCTTCATCTCCAAAGCAGAAAATGAACAGCTGGAGATGCACTCTCCACAGCCATTACATTTCTCTAAGTCTACACGGATCTCAGCCATAGATCTACCTCTTCATCAGATCCAAGAGTTATTTTCGTCTAAAGAATTTTTCTTTCCCTGAGTTTCTCTATTAGTCTGTCAGCTACTTCGGGTATCTCACCGGTAAGAATCTCCCCCTTAGGGGGAGGCTGAGGAGTGAAGATTTTGATGACCTGGGTTGGGGATCCTTCCAGTCCTATCCTCTTTCTATCCAGGGAAAGATCATCAGCACCCCACACTAAAACCTCTTTTCTTTTAGCGCTCAAAAGGCCTTTCAGGGAAGGATAGCGGGGTATATTGATCTCTTTGGTCACTGTAGCCAGACAGGGCAGGGTAACTTCTACCATCTCAAAAGCATCCTCCAGGGTTCTCTCAGCTCTTATTTGATTCCCGTTGACTTCTATTTTTCGGGCATAGGTAATCTGAGGTATGCTCAGCCATTCGGCCAGTCCCGGCCCCACCTGAGCTGTATCCCCATCAATAGCCTGCTTTCCCAAAAGAAGCAGATCAAACTTCCCTATCTTCCTGATGCCCATGGCCAGTGTATAGGAAGTAGCCAGGGTATCTGATCCGGCAAAAGAAGAATCTGAGATAAGAATAGCCTGATCTGCCCCCATGGCCAAAGCCTTTCTTAGTGCCTCCTTCGCCTGAGGAGGCCCCATAGAAACTACGGTTACCCGACCCCCTTTTGCCTCTCTTAACCTCAAGGCTTCTTCGATAGCATTCTCATCAAAAGGATTTATTATCCCTTTGACACTTTCTCGAACCAGGGTATTGGTCTCAGGATTTACCCTGATATGAGGCAGTTCTTCTGTATCCGGAACCTGTTTTATACAGACAACAATATCCATACTAGGCCCTCATTTTTCTTTAAGAACAAGGCTGGCGATGATGCCTCGTTGAATCTCTGAGGTCCCCTCAATAATTTCGAAAAGCTTAGCCTCTCTCATATAACGCTCCACCGGATAGTCCTTGGTATAGCCATATCCTCCGAATACCTGGACAGCTTTGGTGGTTATTTCCATGGCCGCCTCTGAAGCATAAAGTTTTCCCATAGAGGCCAGCTTCTCAAAGGCTTCTCCTCTGTCCAGATACCATGCAGCTCGATAGAGAAGATATCTGGCTGCTTCTATCTTGGTGGCCATATCAGCCAGCATATGCTGTACAGCCTGAAAACTGGAGATGGTTCTGCCAAATTGAACCCGCTCTCTGGAATAAACTCTGGCTTTCTCAAAGGCAGCTTCTGCCACTCCCAGGGCCCCGATGCCTACGCCAATTCTTCCAGCAGCAAAGGTCCGCATAGCTACTTTGAAACCTCTCCTCTCCTTAAACAAAAGGTTACTGTCAGGGATTCGGCAATCGTTAAAGATAAGCTCTACATTGGGAAGGGCAGTCAATCCCATTTTGCTAAAATGTTGCCCAAAACTAAACCCCTGGGTTCCTTTTTCCACCATAAAGGCGGTGAGTCCTCGAGCTCCGGATTTTTTGTCTATGTTGGCGATGACCACGTAAATATCTGCTACTTCCCCATTGGTGATAAAGATTTTAGTGCCGCTCAGAACAAAATGACCATCTTCTTTCCTGGCGGTTGTTTGAACATTACCTGCATCTGAGCCGGCTTCCGGTTCAGTTAAAGCGAAGGCACCTAGAGACTGGCCGCTGGCAAGTGGGGGGAGGAATTTTCTCTTTTGTTCTTCAGTTCCATATTTCCCTAGAGGATAAGTACAAAGAAGATTGGCTCCAAAAATCAGACCGGTAGTGGCACAGGCCTTGGAGATCTTCTCAGCAATTAGGGTCCAGGTTAGATAGCCCATTCCTAACCCCCCATATTCTCTGGGGACGGTAATACCAAACAGGTCCAGCTCAGCCAGCTTCTTCACATTTTGACTGGGAAATTCTCCACTCTCGGAGATCTCATCGGCCTTAGGAGCAAACTCCTTCTCACACACTTCGTCAACCAGCTCCAAAATCATCCTTTGATCATCAGATAAGGTAAAATCCATCAAAACCTCCTTCCTTAAATCCCACCCTCAGCCTGAGATTGGGGGTCAATATACTTGTTTTCCTCGGATTTGTCAAGAAATATGTCGGGGGGAAGTTGAAGAATTCTTCAAAGGGCGGGAAATCGGGCAAGAAGTCCAGGGTACGTGCTAGACCTTTTTTCTTAGCGGAAACCTGGAATAGTAATGACACAGGGCTACTGCCAGAGCGTCGGCAGTATCATCTGAGGGAAGTTCTGGCAGCTGAAGGAGTTCTCTAACTCTGTATTGGACCTGGCTCTTGGTGGCTCTTCCGTATCCGGTAATGGTTTGTTTTACCTGCAGGGGAGCATAACGAAATACCTTTCCTCCCTTCCAGGAGGCTGCTAACACAATAACTCCCTGTGCTTGCCCTACAGAAATAGCGCTTTTGACGTTGCGGCAAAAAAAAATCTCTTCTACCGCTATTTCCTCTGGCTGGTATTTCTCCACAATATCCTTTATACTTTGATAAATTCTTCTTAGTCGCTCACTTAATTCCTCGTGGGGAAAGGTCTGAATGAGGCCATGTTCAATAGGTCGAAGACCGCTTTTTATCTCGATTAAGCCGTATCCCGTACTAGCTGTGCCCGGGTCTACTCCCAGAATAATCATCACCCGTACCTCTGATCCGAGCCTCTGAGGATAGCCTGAACCATATCCACTGCCCGTCGGGTAGGCTTTACATCATGGGTTCTCACTATTCTTGCTCCCCCAGAGACAGCCATAGAGGTAGCAGCCAGACCTCCTTCCAGACGTTCCTCCTGAGGCAGTCCAAGCACATTTCCAATGAATGACTTACGGGAAAGACCCACCAGAATTGGTTTACCCAGACTCTTCAGCTCTTCCAATCTTCTTAAGATTTCCAGATTATGAGCGGTAGTTTTTCCAAAGCCAATCCCTGGATCAACAATGATTCTGGCCGGATCAACCCCAGATTCTTCAGCCAGCTTTATGCTCTTCCTCAGATAGGAGATTATTTCTTCCATTAGAGAGTGGTATCGGGGGTTATCCTGCATATTCTTCGGGGTACCCTTAATGTGCATCAGGATGAGAGGTACGCCGTATCCGGCCACAATCTTTCTCAAATCCGGGTCGAATCGCAGACCACTTATATCATTCACCATCTCAGCGCCTTTTTCGATGGCCTGCCTGGCTACTTCAGCTTTATAGGTATCGATGGAGATGGTTATAGGGAACAATCTTCTTACCTTCTCTATTACCGGTATGACCCGGCTGAGTTCCTCATCCAGACTTATGGGCTCTGCTCCCGGCCTGACCGACTCCCCACCTACATCAATGATATCAGCCCCCTCCCCTATCATTTCCTCCACTCGCCTGAGAGCTTGAGCCTCTCTAGTGTACCTACCTCCATCGTAAAAGGAATCCGGGGTCAAGTTCAAGACCCCCATCACCACTACTTTTTCTTCCAGATCTATATCTCTATTTTTTAGATGGAGCAGCATTTCTCTTCCCGGACTCATCTCGATGTGAACTCTTGTGAAGAAGTTTCTTCTTCACTACTTTCTTCAACTTGGGGACCTTCTCTTCCACTATCTTCCGGCCAAGAATTTTTTCTATTTCCTCTTTATCCAGAACTTCCTTTTCCTCCAATAGTCTGGCTAAGGTATCCAGCTTGTCTCTATTCTCACGCAGAATCTCTAAAGCTCGAGAATTGCACTCCCCAATAATGCGGCGAATTTCCTTATCAATATCAAAAGCTAGCTCTTCGCTGTAGTTCTTCTCTTTAAGGAAATCCCTTCCCAGAAAAACTTCTGTATCCCCTGAATCCCCTGAGCCTAAAGTCACCGGACCCAATTTATCACTCATCCCGTAATCACAGATCATCTTTCTCACAATGAGAGTAGCCTGCTTAAGATCATTCTGTGCTCCCGTACTCACTTCTTCAAAAACAAGATCCTCACTAGCTCTTCCTGCCAGAAGTACACTAAGTTTGTCCAGCAGCTCTGACTTGGTAGCCAGATATCTATCCTCCAAAGGTAGCTGCAGTGTGTATCCAAGGGCGGCTGAACCACGGGGAATAATGGAAACCTTATGAATGGGATCTGCATAAGAGAGAAGATTCCCCACCAGAGTATGGCCACTTTCATGATAGGCAATGATTCTTTTTTCTTTGTCCCTCATAACCCTTGATTTTTTCTCCGGTCCGGCGATTACTCTATCAATAGATTCTTCCAACTCCTCCATTCCAATCTCATTTTTGTTCTTTCTAGCCGCAAGAAGAGAAGCCTCATTAACTAGATTTTCTATATCTGAACCTACAAATCCCGGGGTCCTTCGGGCAAGAACCTTCACATCCACTTCCTTAGCTATGGGCTTGTTCTTCATATACAGGACTAAAATCTCTTCCCTTTCGCTTATATCAGGTACATTAAGACTAATCCGCCGATCGAATCTTCCCGGTCTGAGAAGAGCGATATCCAGAACATCGGGACGGTTAGTGGCCCCGATGATTATTACTCCGGCGCGAGGACTAAACCCATCCAGTTCTACCAGAAGCTGGTTTAGGGTTTGCTCCTTCTCATCATGACCCCCTCCAATACCGGCAAACCTCTGTCTACCCACAGCATCCAACTCGTCGATAAAAATGATACAAGGAGCACTTTTCCTTCCTTGCTCAAAGAGATCCCTCACCCTGGCCGCACCAACACCCACAAACATTTCTACAAAGTCCGAGCCGCTAATGCTGAAGAAGGCAACTCCAGCTTCACCAGCTACCGCCCGGGCAAGGAGAGTTTTGCCACATCCAGGAGGTCCCACCAGAATAACTCCTTTGGGAATCTTAGCTCCTAGCCTCTGAAACTTCTGTGGGTTCTTTAAGAACTCGACTATCTCCTGTAGTTCTTCTTTTGCTTCCCTCAGTCCTCCCACATCCCGAAAGCTTGCTTTTATCTTCTCCTTGGAAGTCAAACGAGCCCTGCTTTTACCAAAGGAAAGGGCACGATTTCCGGTAGTCCGCATAGACCTGAGAATGTAGATCCATACTCCCACAAAGATAAGAATGGGCAGAAGACCTCCCAAAAGACTACTTACCCAGGGGGAGGATTCTGGCTCAGCCCCGATCTCCACACCCTCTTCCCTCAGCATGCTAATCAATTCAGGATCATTGGGAATATAGACTTTAAAGTCGGTTATCTCATTCAGTTTCCCCTTTATCCAGTTTCCCCTTATAAGGACCTCACTGATTTGATTCTTTTCTACCATCCTTAGGAATTCACTATAGGAAAGTTCTGTTTCCCTGGTTCCGGAGCCCAGACGAACGAAATTGAAAAAGGAGATGAGAACTACAAAGACAAGGAAAAGCAGGAAGAGATTCTTAGCAAATTTGTTTCTTCTCACCGGTCTTTGAGATTTTTTAGGTC
>SOJT01000084.1 GCA_004376485.1 Candidatus Aerophobota bacterium
CCTGATGATGTTCCTGCCCCTGGGGCTGAGGTAGAACTGGCCGTAAAAGGTAACCACGCCCCAGATTCTACCAAGAGGTATGTCCATTTCGTCACTCACAAAAATTAGAGCCTCTTCAGGCAGATAACCAAAGCTCTCCTGAATCTCCTGCAGGATAGGGATCAAGGAGCCCGACTCATTTTTGTATTTCTCCACCAATTCTTTGAGGAGTTCCTTGTTCACCCCTTTGTTCACGTTCTTGTTCATCCTCTTAGCTCCTCTGACGCGCACATCTCTTAGCTAGATAATACTTTCTTTAGAATCTTTCCTGTATGGGAGCGAGGATTCCGGGCCACTTCCTCTGGAGGACCCGCGGCTACCACTTCTCCCCCTTCATCTCCTCCCTCCGGGCCTAAATCAATAATATAATCGGCTACTTTGATCACATCGGGATTATGTTCAATGACCAGCACCGTGTTTCCCTTGCTCACCAACCGGTTAAGAACTATCAAAAGTTTCTCGATATCGGCAAAATGAAGACCGGTGGTGGGTTCATCCAGGATGTAGAGAGTTTTTCCTGTGCCTATCTTGGAAAGCTCCTTGGAGAGCTTGATCCTCTGGGCTTCTCCTCCGGACAGATTCGGAGCAGGCTGGCCCAGATGGATGTAGGCCAGGCCTACATCATAGAGAGTTTTCAGTTTTCTCTTGATCTGGGGAATCCTGCGGAAAAAATCCAGAGCCTCCTCCACTGTCATCTCCAGGATCTCAGCGATGTTTTTCCCTTTATACTTTATCTGGAGAGTTTCCTTGCTGTATCGCTTTCCCTTGCATACATCGCAGGGAACAAAAACATCGGGAAGAAACTGCATTTCGATCTTGATCATTCCCTCTCCCCGGCACTGCTGACACCTTCCCAGACGCACATTAAAACTGAACCTTCCCTGGCTATATCCTCTCATCCTGGCCTCTTCTAGCTGGGAGAAAAGCTGCCTTACGGGAGTAAAGACTCCGGTATAGGTGGCTGGATTTGAACGAGGAGTTCGGCCGATAGGAGATTGATCAATGACGATGACTTTATCAATATACTCTATCCCCTCCAGGTGATCAAATTTTCCCGGCCTTACCCTGCTCCTGTAGAAATGCTCAGCCAGAGCACGGTAGATAATTTCCTCTACCAGGGTACTTTTACCTGATCCAGAAACACCCGTAACGCAGATAAAGGTCCCCAGAGGAATCTTGACATTGATGTTTTTGAGGTTGTGCTCCTGGGCTCCTATAACGGCAAGATATCGGTTATCCATAGGGATTCGTCTAGATTGAGGCACAGGAATCTTGAGCTCTCCCTTAAGATATTTGCCGGTTAGGCTGGCCGGACAATCCATGACATCCTTCAAGGAGCCACTGACCACAACCTCCCCTCCATGCTCTCCCGCTCCTGGACCGAGATCGACTATATAATCAGCAGCTTCAATGGTGGATCGGTCATGCTCCACCACGATGACAGTATTACCCAAATCCCTCATATCCTTCAGAGTCGCCAGGAGCCTCTGATTATCCCTCTGATGAAGACCTATGGTAGGCTCATCCAGGATGTAGATGACACCAACCAGGCCAGATCCTATCTGGGTAGCCAGCCTTATGCGCTCGGCTTCTCCTCGGGACAAGGTGCCAACCCTGCGATCCAGGGTAAGATAATCTAACCCTACACTAACCATAAATCCTAATCTTTTCTTTATTTCCTCGACTATCTCACCAGCAATGAGCTGCTCGCGCGAGGAGAGTTTGATATGAGAGAAGAATTTCTCCGATTCCTTTACGCTTAAGGTGACCACATCATAGATGGATCTAGCTCTGATGGTGATGGCCAGACTTTCTTTACGCAGGCGAGCTCCGCGGCACTCTGGGCAGGGTGTTTCTCTCACGTACTTTAGAATTTCTTCTTTTGCATATTCAGAATCGCTTTCCCTGAACCGCCTCTCCAGGTTGGGAACAATCCCCTCAAAAGGTGCCCAGTGACTGTAAAAATCCCCTCCCCGGCGCTCCACGAACTCAACTTCTTCAGAATCAGAGCCATAAAGAATAATGTTTTGTATTCGGGGATCTAGTTTATCAAAGGGCTCGTCTAAAGAGAAGTG
>SOJT01000063.1 GCA_004376485.1 Candidatus Aerophobota bacterium
TGAGGCATCTGTTCCCAGGTTAGTTTCATTCTGGGAAGGCACTTTCTGGTCACAGCTCCGGTAACCAGAATAACATCAGCATGGCGGATGCTTCCTACCAGCACGATTCCAAATCTTTCCAGATCAAATTTGGGAGTCAAACAATCCAGGATTTCTATATCACAGTTGTTGCATGAGCCGGTACACAGATGGAAAACCCAGATAGATTTCTTCAAAGCCCAGAGTTTACTCATTTTTTACAGTCCTACCAAAGCTAATACAAACCCTACCAGGGAAAGAGGAAACATTCTTAGCCAGAAAAATCTCAAGGCCTGATCTATTCGGAGACGGGGATTGGTATTTTTCACCAGGATTATCAAAACAAGAATAACCAGATACTTAACTACTGACCAGAGAATACCCAGACCTTGAAACTGAAATCCTCCCAGAAAGATAGTAATCAAAAACACTGGCAGAGCAAAGAGGGCCATGGCCCGGGTAAGTTTGAAAATGGCTAAGGGAGGGCCGGAATATTCGATGTAGGGGCCGGCCATTATTTCCTGCTCTGCCTCGGGAGCATCAAAGGGCACCAGGGTCATTTTAGCCTGAATGCAGAAGAAAGCAACTACCAGGGCTATAATAGAAGAGAGGTGATGGGTAAACATCATCCCGTAATTTGATTGATAAAGAAGGATAGAGCCCAGTTTGATGCTTCCGATGCTTACTACAGGGGTAAAGATAGCCACAATAAAAGGAAGCTCATCAGCCAGAATCATTTTCATCTCCCGGCTGGCTCCTAAAGCTCCCAGGGGATTGGCGGAAGCCGAACCCCCCATAACAATGGCTAGAGAGGGCAAAATAGAAAGATAGAGAATGACAATGAGATCCCCCAGGAAAGACTGGTGAGGATTAAGATTAGCCTGCCAGAGAATAAGGGAGACTAAAGTCACGCCTATGAGGCCAATGATGGGAGCGATCAAAAAACTTATTCTACTGGCTCCCCGGGGAATAATAGTTTCTTTACCCAAAAGCTTAAAAAAGTCAACAAAATTTTGATACCAGGGAGGTCCAACTCTCCACTGAAGACGAGCCGTGATTTTTCTATCCACCCAGGCTACCAAAAGTCCAACTGCAGCGGTAAAGAGAAAACCGGGGAAGACTACAAACGCCGCCATGCTGTATAGAACCTGACTCATCATGAATCCTTTTAGTTACTTTCTCTTAACCCTTCTTCCAGGGTGTCATCTGGACGATAACCTCACCGACCAGATGTTGATTCTTTTCTTCTTCAACCTCCAAGTCCCCGTATTCAATAGCTCCTTGGGGAGAAGTGTGGACACAGAGAGGTTTTTCTCCCTCCTTGAGCCTACCTTCACAGAGATCGCATTTAAAGGTGAGAAAAGGAATTATCTCGAAATAAATGGTTCCAAATGGACAGGCGAGGGCACATGATTTACAACCCACACAGAGGAGATTATTCCTTTTTATCTCCTTTATCTCCCCGCTTTCCAGTCTTTCCAGAGCCTCATACCGACAGGCAGAAATGCAAGGGGCGTCTTCACATTTCCGACAGACCAGTTGAAAGGCCAACCACTCCCGAAGGGAGATAAAACCATCGTTGTCAGGATGATAGGGGTAACTACACTCCACCTTAGGGTCTTTCACTTCCCACCATTGGTCCAGGTCGATGAATAACCTCCTGGCAGGCTTCTTTGTTGGATCTTTCCTTTGTTTTGCCTTGGCTTCGTCCACTTACCTCACCTCAAAACCAATCAGACAGCTAATCCCAGATATTGGGGATATTTTTCACCTCGTCGTAGGTAAACACAGGGCCATCCCGGCACACCAGATACTCTCCCATCTGGCAGTGTCCGCATCTTCCCAGTCCGCAGGACATATTTTTTTCCATAGAAAGATGGATATTTTCATCTCTATAACCTATATCTAGCAGCTTCAGTGTAGTGAATTTCATCATAACAGGAGGACCGCATACTACAGCCAGGCTTTCTCTAAAATTAGATATCTCCTTGTCTAAGTTATCCAGAGTAGTGGTAACCAGTCCTACCTGCCCCTTCCAGGTTCCATCACCTTCATCCACGGTGATGCGAAAAGAGA
>SOJT01000116.1 GCA_004376485.1 Candidatus Aerophobota bacterium
CTTCCTATAGCTACCAGTTCTTTGAGCATCTTATAAGTATTGCCGCTGATCATTACATCCTTAACTCTTCCCTTTATCTTTCCATCCTCTATCTTGTAGCCGAGATCCAGATTGACGGAGAACTCTCCCATGAGGGTATTGCCCTGTCCGCTTCCTATGACCTGGTCTACCAGAATTCCCTCTTTTATGTCTTGAATCATTTCCTCAAAAGGAACCTTTCCCTCCTTAAGGATAAGATTGGTAGTGGATGGAGAGGGAAGACTATCATAGCTTCTCGCCGCATTGGCGGTAGAGCGTGTTCTCATTAAACCTGCTGTTTGTAAGTCGTAAATAAAGCTTTTGAGTCTCCCTTTCTCTATTATCCGAGTGGGACGGGATGGAATACCTTCTCCATCCAGGGGTGAGGAGGCAGGGCCAAAAGGAAAAGTAGCATCGTCAACAATATTCAGAGAGGAAGAAGCTATAGAGGTTCTCATTTTCCTCAAGAGTGGAGAGACTTTTTTCTGTACCACTTTCCCATTAATTCCCATTTTCAGGGATCCAAGAAGAAGAGGAACGGCTTTGGAGGTGAAAATAGCTGGATACTTACCAGAAGAAATTCCCACCCGTCTCTTAGCCAGGCTCACTAGCTCTATCAGTCTCTCTGCCAGGGTGCGGCTGGAGTCTCGGTATCTGCTGCTGGATTCTTCCTCCCCCACTCCCAGGAATTCTTCTTCCCTGGCCAGGAATCCGTAAAGGAAAAATTGGTAATCTGTCTTTTTGTAAGATTGACTCAGCCCCCGGCTGTTGATGATAGATACCTCCCTTTCCATCTTTTCTATTTCTGCTTCACATTCCAGATAAGGGAATTTTTTTCTTACAAGGTGGATGGCCTTCTCACCTTCCTCTATCATCTCTTGAAGTTCTAGAGCGGCAGTTCGCCTGTCGTAACAATTAACCAGGGGAACCTTACCAGGGGAAGGCATGCGAAAGTGAGCCTCCTGTCCAAATTGGGAAGAATCCAGAGCTCTTTGTATGAGGAGGTGAGGATCATCTCCATCTGTAGTGCTGGAGAAGCCGATCTTGCCTTTCCTGATCACTCTTAAGCCTATTCCTTCTTCAGAGGCAGAGTCAACTGACTTTAGTCTATTAGCTTGGAATTTTACCGTCTTAACCTGCGATCTCACCTGGTAGACCTCCGCCTCTTGAGCTTCAGAGATTGCCTGATCCAGGATTCTCTCCATCCTATCTCCCTCCCACTACCACATCCTTAATCCTCAGGTGCGGTCCTCCCGTGGCTACGGATAGGGGGTACTGAGATCCTTTTCCACAGCCCCCGGACCCTGTAAAAAGAACAAGATCTCTTCCTACAGCATCAATGTTGGATAAGGTGGTAAATATATTTCCGGTGAGATTCATATCTCTAAACTTTTTCCCCAGCTTCCCCTTTTTTATAATATACCCCTCCTCTGGCGAGAAGGTAAACATTTCTAGATTGGTCTGTCCGCCTCGGAATCCTTTCACATAGAGCCCCTCTTCTACCTCATCGATCATCTCTTCCAGGGTTTTGCCTCGTGGGGCGATATAGGTATTACTCATCCTCACTATGGGCGGATACTCATAGCTTACCGCTCGGGCATTTCCGGTGGGTGCTTCCCCCATCTTAGCCGCCGTCTCCCGGGAATGCAGCCGTCTCACCAGTTTTCCCTGTCTGATGAGATAGGTTTTTCCCGCAGGAACTCCTTCATCATCGTACAGGTAGTATCCTCCCTCTCCTTTGATGGGAGCCTCATCAATAATGTCTAGCTCCTCCGATCCAAAGACTCTTCCCAGACGCATGATCCTTGCCAGTCTCTTATTTTCGTATAAAAAGTCAGCTTCAGAAAGATGGCCGAAGGCCTCATGGGCAAAGATTCCAGCTAATTTGGGATCCACTATGATGGTATACCTACCTCCTGGGAATGGCTCAGCATCCAGAAGAGATAGGGCTCTCCGGCTTACCTCTTCAGCTTCTTTCTCTTTCCCTTCTATAATTTCATATCCTCCTGTTCCTCCAATTCCCTCGTGGGCAGTCTGGATATTGTTACCTTTGCGAGCAATGGCTGTCATCCCTAATGTCATATCCATCTTTTCTTGTTGGATATATGTTCCCTCAGAGTTAACAAAGTATTTTATGGTGTGAATATCAGCGTACTTTAGATCCGAGGTCTGGATGTCCTCAGGAGAAAGAAGAATCTGATTATAGCGACTCAAGAGAAAATACTTCTCTTCCAGGCTAATTCGGCGAGGATCTTTTCCAAGATCCAGGGATATAATCTCGTCATGAGGAGCTACCGGAGCCAATTTGATTTTTCCTCGCCTCAAGAGACGAGCCTGCTTTACCGCTAAATCTAGATTTTTCTCCAGGCTTTCCAGGTCATTGAAGGAGACAAAACTCCATCCCCCTTTGAGTTTTGCTCTGATCCCTCCTCCTTTCTCTTCCCACTCACCTATTCGCTCCAGCTCCTTACCTACATAGTGAATCTCAGTGGCCCGGATCTCTTCGTACCGGATTTCCACATAATCAGCTCTAACTTTATTTAAACAGGACATAAGGTGAGCTTTCATTCAGGAAACTCTCTCGATAATTTCATCGGCGATGTCAAAGTTAGCATATACTCTCTGTACTTCCTCAGATTCCTCCAGAGCATCCATCAAGTGCAGCATCTTTAGAGCGTCTTTTTCTTCAAGGGGAACCGTAGTTTGAGGCACCATGGTGAGTTCAAGGAGTTCAGGAGTATATCTTTCCTTTTGCATGATCTCTTTGATTTGAGGTAGCTTCTGGGGAGGGAAAACGACTTCCAGAGTATCGCTTTCTTCTTTTATATCCTCTGCTCCTGCCTTGACAGCGAGTTCGATGATCCTATCTTCATCCACTTTTTCCTTATCCAAGACCAGGGAACCTTTGCGCTCAAAAAGCCAGCTCACACATCCTGCTTCTCCTAGATGACCTCCATGATGAGTAAGAATGTGTCTTATCTCGGAGATTGCTCTTTTCTTGTTATCGGTAACACCTTCGATAAAGAGAGCTACTCCCGCCGGACCATACCCTTCGCAGGTAAAACTCTCATAGCTTACTCCTGGAAGTTCTCCTGTACCCCGCTGAATGGCTTTTTGGATATTTTCCTTGGGCATACCCACTTCCTGAGCCATTTCAATAGCCAGCCTAAGGTTTGGATTCAGCTCTGGATCTCCTCCTTCCCTGGCTTCGATGGTGAGCCTACGGGATATTTTGCTAAATACCTTTCCTTTCTCAGCATCCTTCTTGGCCTTTTTATGTTTTATGCTACTCCACTTCGAATGGCCAGACATTTTACATCACCCCCTTCTCCTGAAACCTTGTCCTCTTATAAAGAGCTTACATTTTAAGTAACGAATTTTTCCCTCTTTTTCAATCATCGTAATTTTGTTGAAATTCCGATGATTCAATATACCAGAGAGGGCGGGTGCGTCAACGGTGAAATTGGGGAAAATTTACCGCCGAGATAGGATGTTCTCCTTTCAGCACTCTTAAAACATTCTTGGCTGTCATTATTCCCATCTCTTGAAGAGCCTCATAGGTGTAAGCAGCAATATGAGGAGTGGTAATGAGATTGTCCAATTTTAGAAGGCGACTGTCCGCAGGTAGCGGTTCCTCTTCATAAACATCAACGGCTGCTCCGGCTATCTTTTTCTCCCTCAGGGCTGAGTAAAGAGCATCTTCATCCAGAATTTCTCCTCTGGCCGTATTGATAAGATAAGCAGATGGCTTCATCAAGGAAATTTCTTTTTCTCCCAGCATATTCCTGGTTTTTTCTGTTAGGGGAATATGAAGAGTAACAAAGTCGGAGCTGGCAAGAAGAGTTTCCAGGGATACATACTCCACCTTTAGCTGAGAAGCTAACTTTTTATCCGGGGTAATATCATAAGCTAATACTCTCATATTGAAACCCCTGGCTCTATTTATTACCGCCCTTCCTATCCTTCCTGTTCCCACAACCCCTAAGATCTTTCCCCCGGTCTCATGGCCTATTATTCTTCTCCATTCACCGCACTTGAGGCTGTGCTCAGCTTTGCAAATGCTGCGGGATAGAGAAAGAATTAAACCAAAGGTAAAATCAGCCACAGCATTGGCATTGGTTCCAGGAGTAGTAGTAACTAAAATTCCTTTTTTCGATGCTGCTTCCACATCTATATTGTCTACTCCCACTCCATGCTTGGAGATAACTTTTAGCCTATCAGCTATCTCTATGACCCGGGCGGTTAGCTCATCCACCCCCACTATTACTGCATCTATGTCCCCTATTAGCTCCAGTAGCTCCTTCTCTTTAAGAGCCCGGGGGTATGGACTTTTGATGATTTCGCAGCCTCCTTCTTCTAGCATCTCAATGGAGTTCTTGTATACTTTTCCGAAGGATCTGGAAGTGATCAAAACCCTGTTCATTGCTGCCTCCTCGCGGGATGATTGGCCAATCGCTCGATCCCTGAAGCTTCCCACTCATTCTATCTGGCTAGTGGTGCGGAATTTTGCCATTTCAGCAAATCCTGTCTCTAAGTCCTTATATATTCTTTTGTAAATTCTAAAAAGCTGGGCATATTTCTTTTGATGAGCCAGGTTTGGTTTATACAGTTCCCTTATCTTAACCAATTTTTTCCCCTCCTTGATATTTTCTAGCTGCCCGAGTGCCCTCTTAGCTAGAATGAAGGCTCCAAAGGCCGTAGCTTCCGAAACCTGAGGGATGAGAATCTCCCGACCGCAAATATCGGCCAGGATCTTTATCCAGAGGGAAGAGCGGGTGAATCCGCCGGTGGCTCTCAGCTCATCTGTCTTTCCCGCTACCTCCTCCACCAGCTGAATGAGGCTATAGATACAGAAGCTAATTCCTTCCAAAACCCCCCTGGCCAGATGTTTTTTGGTATGGTGTAAGGAAAGACCAAAGAAAACCCCCCTGGCCTGGGGATTCCAGTAGGGGGATCTTTCTTCAGAAAGATAGGGAAGGAAGATAAGTCCCTCCGAACCTATGCCTATCTGGGCAGCGTACTCATTGAGAATTTCATAACCGGTCCTACCCAGAGAACTCACCTCATCCTCATCTCTGCAGAACTGATCTCTGAACCAACGATAGACATTGCCTCCGCTGTTAACCGCTGCTCCGCATACCCAGTGTCGGTCAGCCAGATAATAGCACCAGGTTCTTGCCCTCTCATTCTTATCTAGCTTCGGCTCCTCTATCACCACTCGGGTAGCCCCACTGGTACCGATCATAACTGCCATAGAATTTCTTTCCACCGCTCCACTTCCCAGATTTGCCAGCACTCCGTCCCCACATCCTACAATCAAAGATGTAGAGGAGGAGATACCCATCTGCCTGGCATATTGGGGAGCGATGGGCCCGAGCTTTGTGGTGGGGTCAACGGGTTGGGAGAGCTTGCCTCGGGGCAGCTCCAGAAAGGTAAGGGTATCCTCATCCCAATTGAGTCTGTGAATATTAAGCAGCCCTGAACCAGAAGCTACCGATTGATCTACCAAAAGCTGACCGGTGAGTTTAAAAGTTAAATATGCCTTTATGGAGACAAATTTATCGGTTTTCTTATAAACCTGGGGGAGCTTATTTTTCATCCAGAGAATTTTAGAAAAGGGATAGGCGGGAGTAATTGGACATCCAGTATTCTCATAAAGTCTTCGGCTAATGGGCTCTCCTCGAATTTTTTCCGCATATTGAGTGCTTCGAGTATCTAACCAGATGATGGCTCTGGTGAGGGGCCTGCCTTTTCCATCCAGGGCAATGAGACTGTGAAAAACTGAGCTGAGGCTCAGAGCAGCGACGGATGAAGGAGAGATCTTCGCTTCTTCGATAGAAGCCTTGATAACGGCCAGCATCTGAGAAAAAATAACTTCCGGGTCCTGCTCTGCACCCCCTCCGGGAAGATAGATTATGGGATATTCTGCGCCCTGGCTGGCCAGGATATTTCCCTCTGAATCAAAAACAGTGGACCTACAACCTGTAGTTCCTATATCCACTCCAATTATACAGGGATCTTGTTTATGCCGACCCCTTCTTATCCCCTCCCCTCTCAATGCTACCTCTCCAGAGTCTCTTCTCATCTTAGCAGGCTATTTCATTTTTCTATGCTTGTCAAATGCGCCAATTACAAACCTCACAAGCTCTTGACAATAACTTCTGGCAGGATATAATGCAGGCGGAGAATAGATTAACCACTATCTTGAGGGACAAAATGGATTTTATGGAAAAATGGGATAAGGCGACTCAAGAGACCAAAATCCTGAGGTCCCGCCTGCGTAATCTTCTGGCTTTCGAAGCCACTGAGCTACCCTATGTAGCTTTGGCTTCTTCATCTGTTAATCCTGGAGATACAGTGGTGAGAAAAGGTAAGATAGTAGTCCATAGACCTCTGCTTCTTCTTCCCTCCCGGTTCTTACCTCAATTTGAGGGATTCGATTTTGAAGAAGACTACCAGGTGGACAGTGATAAGATTAGAAGATTTCTTCTTATGAGAGGAATCTCTTTCCCCTCTTTGAAGTACTGTAATGAGACCCACACCGTTGATGTATTTGAAGGATACCTGGAAAAAGCTGTGGATTATTTTTCCCGGGAGATGGAAAAAAGGGAAGATGTCCATTCTGGATTGATGTTAGGACCGGAAGATTGTTGGCAGTTTTCCGTTATTATTTATGTAGCTACTCTGGCGGTTAGATCACTCCCCGGCGATCTGGAAAAGCTTCTGGATGATTTCAATAAGAAGAAAGACTGGTGAGATATTGTCAAATAGAAGATGGATCTTAATAGGGGACTACCTTTTCAGGTAGCCCTTTTTTTGTTTTGTTATAAAATCTAGTAAGGAGTTTTGTGAGGTAAGAAGATGGGAAATACCCCCTTTTTCATTGCTTTAGTAGCCGGGTTTCTCTCTTTTCTTTCCCCCTGCGTGCTTCCTCTACTTCCTTCCTATCTTTCTTTTATAACCGGCATCTCTTTAGAGGAACTCATACAAAAAGGGAAGGATTCCCGGATGAGGAAGATAACCATTATTCATTCCCTCATATTTATCTTTGGCTTTTCTCTGGTTTTCGTTCTTCTGGGAACCTCAGCTTCTTTAGTGGGAAAGATCTTTACCAGCTACCAGATATGGATAACAAGAGTAGGGGGAATCTTTATCATTATCTTTGGTCTTCACCTGATGGGAGTAGTCAATTTGGGTCCTCTTCAAAGGGAGAAGAAAATTCATCTGGGCCGAAAGCCCCTTGGCTATCTGGGTTCCTTTTTGGTAGGAATAGTTTTTGCCGCCGGTTGGAGTCCCTGTATTGGTCCCATCTTAGGGGCCATTCTCTTTTATGCCGCCAGCAAAGATTCAGTAGTTTTAGGGATTAGCCTTCTAGCTACCTATTCGCTGGGTCTAGCTATACCTTTCTTTTTGTCATCTTTAGCTCTCGAGGTTTTCCTGGAATATTACGGAAAACTGAGGAAACACCTAAGGCTGGTCTCGCTTATCAGTGGG
>SOJT01000095.1 GCA_004376485.1 Candidatus Aerophobota bacterium
ATCAAGGTTATGTTCTTGACGGTAAAGAGAGTTTAAAAATTACCGTCTCATCAGAAATTTCTTGAAGAAAAGGAGGAGAAAATGCCATGTGCGTATTGGATGCATAAAGGAAAAGAGGATTAATAATGGCTGAAGTTGTTCTTAAAGAAGTTTGTAAGAATTATGGTAAAGTTGAAGCAGTCAAAAACGTTAATCTAAAATGCGAGGATGGACAGTTTATGTGTCTTCTGGGGCCTTCGGGATGTGGAAAATCATCAACTTTAAGAATGATTGCGGGATTAGAACAAATAACTAAGGGGGAGATATATATAGGAGATGGCTTAGTTAACGCTATACCTCCAAAGGATAGAAATATAGCTATGGTGTTTGAAACTTATGCTCTTTATCCTCATCTTTCGGTATATGGCAACATAGCTTTTCCTTTAAAAATACGAAATTTTTCCAAGTCACAAATTGATAAAAAGGTAAAAGAAGTTGCTGAAATGCTGGACATGAACGATTTTCTCTCAAAGAGAGTAAGAGGTCTGGGTGATGGACAAAAGCAAAGAGTATCTATTGCAAGGGCCCTAGTGAGGGAACCAGAGGTATTTTTGATGGACGAGCCAATTTCTCACCTGGATGCAAAACTAAGAACCCGAATGAGAGGGGAGCTTAAAAGATTACAGAAAGAAACGGGGATTACCTGTGTTTATGTAACTCATGATCAGATAGAAGCTATGGCTTTAGGAGATAAAATTGCAGTCATGAATTTTGGGGTTCTCCAACAAGTTGGAACTCCTCAGGAAGTATATGACCACCCCGTAACTGAGTCTGTAGCCGGTTTTATTGGTGAGCCTCCCATGAATTTTTTGGACTGCGCTGTTGCAAGAGAAAAAGGGGATTTACTCTTATTATCACCATCATTCAAGATATATTTACCCAATAAGATAAAAAAGACTATAGAACAAAAAGGTGTACCTTCTGAGGTTCTTATGGGGGTGAGGCCAACAGATATAGAAGTATCGAGAGAAAAATCCGACCCTGAGTCTATTAGAGCAGAGGTCTATACTATCGAGCCAAGAGGAGATGGATTAGTTCTAACTGTCAAACTCGGCAAAAACCTTGTTAGGGTGGAGTGTGCAGAGGAGTTTAAGTCAAGAACAGGAGATACAATCTGGTTGAATCCAGAAAAAGAGAGAATTCATCTCTTTGATAAATCTACTGGGGTAAGTCTTATTTGAGGAGATTTGCAATTGCCAGGAGTTAGTTTAAAAAACATATGGAAGAAATACGGTGGCGTAGAAGCAGTAAAAGGAGTAAGTTTTGATTGCCAAAAGGGGCAATTTTTTTGTCTGTTAGGTCCTTCAGGGGCAGGCAAAACTTCTATTTTGAAAATGACCGCCGGCGTGGAAGAAGTTACTTCGGGAGAAATTTATATAGAGGACCGTCTTGTGAATGATGTTAAACCACAGGAGCGGGATATAGCTATGATGTTTGAGAATTATGCTCTTTATCCCCACCTTACCGTATTTGGAAATATGGCTTCTCCTTTGAGCTCACATATCAGAAAAGCTAAGTATTCCTCAAATGAAATTGGAAAGATTATCAGAGAAACAGCGAGATTGCTTTCCATAGAAGAACTCTTGGACCGGTATCCCAGACAGCTATCAGGTGGCCAAAAGCAGCGAGCAGCCCTAGGTAGAGCATTGGTTAGAAAACCCTCGGTATTTTTACTAGACGAACCTATCTCTCACCTTGATGCTAAATTAAGGCACAATATGAGAACAGAGCTCAAGAAAATTCACGAAGAAGTGGGAGTTTCCCTCATTTATGCAACTCCCGATCAACTTGAAGCTATATCTATGGCAGATGTCATCGCGGTTATCAATAAGGGAGAAATCCAACAGATAGGAACTCCCGAGGAGGTATTTGACCACCCTGCAAATGAATTTGTAGCTGGTTTTATTGGTGAACCTCCCATGAACTTATTTAGCTGTTCGTTACGGAAAAAGACTGGAGAGTTATTTCTGAGAATAGGGGACTTTGAGCTTATGCTTTCCCAAGAAGTGAAGAAAAAATTGGAAGAGCAAATGGTGTCTGATGAAATAAAGGCAGGTATAAGACCGACCAATTTGCATGTAACAAAAAGGAAAAAAGACAAAAATTCTATCGGTACGGAGATTTATGTTTTTGAACCGCTGGGAAGATACAGCATTGCTACAGCAAGAGTTAATAACATACTCTTAAAAATCAAAATAAGGGGACATTTCGAAGCCACAGAAGGTGAACAGGTGTGGTTGAATTTTGACACAAATAAGTTTCACTTCTTTGAGACAAAATCAGGTTCTGCCATAGTTACCTGATAATATGCCGATTCAACGTGTACTAGTTTCTCCTGAGAAGGAGAGGTCTAGATATGGAAGAGAAGTGAAAGGAGGTGAGGTAGGCAAAGTTAAGAGAAAAAGGCGAACGAAAGGAGATAAACTCTCATGAAAAAAAGCACGATAGTTTACCTGATGGTAGTTTCGTTAGCTGTGGCACTGGCTTTTGGTACCTTCACCGCACATGCCTGGACTCCCGATGAGCAGGCTCTTCTTGACAAAGCTAAGGAAATCGCTTCAGACAATGCTGGTGTGTGGTCTCTCGAAGAAGCCGCAAAGCCTTACAGAGGGGTAACCCTGAAAATACTGGCCGACGCTGCAACAGAAGCCGATGCTCCACAAAACTATGATTCTGAGTTCATCAAAATGACCGGAATTAAGGTGCTATGGGAACAGAATCCCTGGGATGAGCACAGGTCAAAAATGTTTATGGATTTTGCAGCGGGGACAGGAATCTACGATCTGGTATGGGTACCTTTTGATGATATGGCCAGTGTCACGGGAAAAGGATACGTACAGCCCGTTGATAAATTTATGCTCAACCCTAAGCTTCTTGACCCCAACATCAACCTGGATGACTACTCAGAGGCTCTGTGGAAATATACCAGCTGGTACGGAAAACCCGCCAAGCCGTATGGATTTCCCTGCGAGAATCCCACTATGATTCTGTGGTACAGGAAGGACCTGTTCGACAACCCTACAGAGAAAGCCAATTTCAAGAAGACCTACAGATACGAGCTTCAGGTACCGAAGAATTTTGAACAGTACAACCACATTGCTGAGTTCTTTACCCGGAAAAAGGGAGAACGATTGGCGGGTGAGGTTCTTGACCGAGATTTCTACGGAGTCGGCCAGTCTGGCAAAAGACACTGGGCATCAGTCTGCGAGTGGATGAATCTTGCCTCCACCTGGGGGGGTCCTACCTGGGGTGGAACTCTGGATGAGAACGACGATGTAGTAATTAATCGCCCGGAGAATGTGGAGGCTTTAGAGTACTGGATATCCCTTTTCAGGTTTTCCCCTCCTGGTTCTGTGGACTGGTACTGGGATCTAAAAAGTACAGCTTTCCAGAAGAATATAGTGGCTATGGCTTTAGCTTGGAATGATCAATCTTATGAGATAGAGGATCCTGAAAAGTCTGAAGTTGCCGGAAAGATGGGCTACGATTTGATTCCCATCCAAAAATACCCGGTGAGTCACTTTGGTTCGTGGAGCTGGACTATACCCACTAAAGCTAAGAATCCCGACGCTGCGTGGCTATATCTACAATGGGTAAACTCCAGAGACATTGCGCTCAAGTGTGCTTTGGAAGGAGCTATGCCCTCGAGAAAGTATGTTTTTGACAGCCCGGAAATTTCTGCTATTCCGTTTATGCCAGCTACCAAAAAGGCTTTGGACCACGCTTTTCCAAGACCCGTGCACAGGCCCGAATGGGGCGAAATGGGTGAGATACTTGCACTTTATCTGACCAAGGCACACCGAATGGAAATGACAGCACAGGAAGCTCTGGACAAAGTAGCCGTAGAATGGCAAAGGCTTCTGGGGACAAGCATAGTTCATCCACCAAAGACATAGTAAAGAAGGTAATACCCGGAAGATGGGGTGGGTTTACTCATCCCGTCTTTCGGTCAAGATAAGGAGAAGACCGTGCTAAAACGGAAGTATACTGGATATCTCTTACTCCTTCCAACTTTGGCTTTGTTGGCGTTTCTCAGTCTAGTTCCTTTTATTTATGCTTTTAACTTGAGCCTGCGTGACTTGAATCTGAGAATCCCTCGGTTAGCAGGACAGTTTGTTGGCGTGGATAATTTCAGGTATCTAATGAGAGAGGATTCTGAATTCTGGCATTCCATGGGGATCACCGTGCTTTTTTTGGTAGTGGTGGTAAGCATAGAGTTTGTAGCGGGGTTTGCTTTGGCTCTACTCTTAAATCGAGAGTTTAAGGGGAAAAGGATCGTGGTCTCTTTAGCCGTAATTCCTATGATGATAGCTCCTGTCGCAGTGGGACTGATGTGGAGGGTTGCCCTCAACTACGAACTGGGCATAGTAACTTACCTCTTGAAAAGTATAGGTATACCTATGAAAGAGGCATTATTGGGAACCTCTGCTACTGCACTAGCCACACTTATGGTTATTGATATATGGCAATGGACTCCCTTCATATTTCTCATAATACTAGCTGGGCTTCACAGTTTGCCCAAAGAACCGTATGAGGCTGCTCAGGTGGACGGCGCTTCTAAATGGAAAATATTCCGTCTGGTAACTCTTCCCTTGCTAAAACCTTTGATAATCATTGCTTTACTTTTAAGGGTAATAGACGCCTTCAAAACTTTCGATCAGGTTTATATTCTCACCGGAGGCGGACCAGGAAATGCCACTGATTTGGTCTGCATGTTTGCTTACAGGACTAATTTCAAGATATGGAATCTGGGGTATGGAGCGGCTGTAGTGCTGGTCATTTTTCTCGTGATCCTTATAGTAACCGCTTTCTTTTATGCTGTTACTCAGAAAAAAGAGGAGGAGGTAGTATAAGTTGAAAAAAACAAAAGTCCTTACTTCGAGAAGACAGTTCATAGAGATAGGGCTTCTATCCGTGGCTGCTTTCATCGTATTTCTGGAAGTTGCCCCTTTTTTGTGGATAGTATTAATGTCTTTTAAGAGCAGACTGGATATTTTTGAGATTCCACCTAAGTTAATATTCAATCCTATTCTGGACAACTATTATAATGCTTTTGTGGAAGGCCCTTTTAGCAAGTATCTGATTAATTCCTTGATTATCGACTCCTCAAGTACGGCTCTGGCAATTCTGATTGGAACTCTGGCTGCCTATGCTTTTTCCAGATTTAAAATATGGGGTGGAAAACAAATTTTCTTTTACATTCTTACTACCAGGATGTGTCCTCCCGTTGTGGTTGCTCTTCCCTTGTTTATGATTTATTCAAAGCTAAAGTTATATGATACCCATATTGGAGTAATTCTGATACATACTATTTTTAATTTAGCTCTGGTTATATGGTTGATGAGAGGTTTCTTTGATGAGATTCCTCAAGAAATAGACCAGGCAGCTATGATTGATGGTCATAGTGAGTGGACTATTTTCAGAAAGTTTATCTTTCCTTTAGTTCTCCCCGGAATTGTAGTTAGCGCTATGTTCTGTCTGGTATTCTCCTGGAATGAATTTTTATTTGCCTTGATCCTAACCCAATTTGACGCAACCACTCTACCCGTTGGAGTTCCTCAACTCGTGACTTCCAGAGGGACATACTGGGGACAAGTTGCCGCAGTGGGAGTGGTTATTACCCTACCGGTATTAATTTTTGCTGTGACTTTCCACAGGTATCTGATAAGAGGGCTCACTTTCGGTGCTATCAAAACATAGTGATCATACATCTCGAGGCGATCTAATATGTCAATAGGAGACCGTATATTCTGGTCGATGATTTGTTTCTTTGTAATTTCTCTCTTATGGTTGAAATTTGTAGAACCGTTTGTGCCTCTGTGGGGTTCTTTGTTTGTATCAGGAGTAGTGGCAGTTGTAATTGCTACCCATAAACTGAAAAAGAAATAATTCTCAAAAAAACTAAACCTACCTGTAAAAATATTGCGGCTGAGAAGTTCAAAATATTTCGAGAAAGCCTAGTTTTTGCGCCCATTTGAAACCTCCTCTTTTCTTATTATACTTACTTTTGAGGACATCTCAAGTCAAAGTCATAACAAATTAGTTTCTTTTTGAGTCCCATAAGGTCTGAGACATTTCAAGATGAAGAGTAAAGTTATAAGTGAGCGGACAATCAATAGTCTTTATGGAATAATTCTAATACTATTTTTCTTTTCTGGAGTTAGTGCCCTAACCTACCAGATAATATGGGTGAAAACGCTGGGCTTGGTGTTTGGAGTTGCTACTTTTGCAGTAAGTGCGGTCTTAAGTTCCTTTATGGCCGGGTTGACATTGGGGAGTTTGTGCTTTGGGAGAGTCGTAGATAAGCACAGGGCTCCTCTAAAAATATTTGCCTTCCTGGAGCTGGGAATCGGAGTATTTGCTTTATTATTCCCTTTTCTCCTTTCCAAAATAACCCATAGTTATATTTACACGTATTGGCATTTTCACACCAGTTTTTACTTGTTTAGCTTACTTCGTTTCTTAATGATCTTTTCTCTGCTGTTGGTTCCTACTTTTTTGATGGGAGGTACCTTACCGGTTTTAAGCAAGCTTTGTGTTAGGAACCTGAAAATTTTGGGTCAGAAAGTAGGAACCCTTTATTCAGTTAATAATTTAGGTGCAGCTTTTGGCTGTTTCCTTACCGGTTTCTTTTTGGTCCGTTTAATCGGACTTACTAACAGTATTTATCTTGCTGCTGCAATAAACATTTCAATAGCAATAAGTAGTCTTATTTTAAGTAGGTCTTCCTTTACGTTTCCGGAAAATCCTACCCCCAAGGGAGCTAGTTCCCGGATGATAAACCCGAGACCAGTTCCCAAAAAAGAGAAGAAAGCTGAACACTCCAGTACTTTCTTGATTTACCTTTTGCTGATAATTTTCACTATAAGCGGGTTTATCTCCCTGGCATACGAGGTCATCTGGACCCGAATTCTTTCTGCTTCAGTACTTGCTAACTCTGTTTACTCTTTTAGCACAGTAGTAATTACTGTTATAGTGGGTCTGGCTGTGGGGAGTTTTATTTGTGCCAGATTTATAGATAAAAAACAAGATGTATTAACTTTGTTTGGTATTGTTGAAGCAGGTATTGGAGTATCTGCCTTTTTGCTATTGCCAGCTTTTAACAGAATACCTTTTATAATTGGAAGTATATCCCCGGCTCTTTTTGGTTCCGCACCCTCCTGGAGTATGTCTGTAGCCTCAGAATTTTTTCCCGCCTTTTTATTAATGATTATTCCTACTACTCTTATGGGAATGACCTTTCCTTTAATGAGTAAGATTTACACAAGGAGTTTGCGTAAATTGGGAAGTAAGATTGGGGAAGTTAACAGTCTTGATACAGCAGGAGCTGTTTTTGGTTCTTTTGCTGCAGGTTTTTTATTTATTCCTTGGCTTGGCATGCAAAAAAGCATTGTGGCACTTTCTCTGTTGAGCATAGGAATGGGTGGTATAGTTATTTATTTCAATCCCCACACTAGAAAAATGCTAAAATGGGCACTTATTTCTCTTCTGGTGGTGATAGTAATGGCAAGTATTGCCTTTATCCCGCGTGATTTTGATTTTTGGAGAAAAGGTAGGGTACCTGGAGAAAGACTGCTGTATTACAGGGAAGATGCTGCAGCCACAGTTGTAGTGCGGGAATATCCCCAAGGTGGTCGATTAAACCGCGTTTTGGAGGTTGACGGTACAGATGTTGCGGGAACAGATTATATGCTTAAGAGCACTCAAAAACTCCAAGGTCATCTCCCTCTACTGATCCATAAAGCTCCTGAAAAAGTCCTCATTGTTGGATTCGGGAGTGGAGGAACCACCTGGGCAGTATCCCGGCATAATGTGAAAAGGATAGATACCGTTGAGCTTGTTCCCAGCGTAATAGAAGCTGCTGCCAGACATTTTACCGAAGTTAATCATGGGGTAATAAACGATCCTCGAGTCAATATCAAAGTTGGTGATGGTAGAAATTTTGTTCTAACCACTCAGGAAAAGTATGATGTAATACTAACCGAGTCAATTCATCCCATATATGCTGGTAATGGCAATTTATACAGTCGGGAGTATTTTAACTTATGCAAGGAGAAATTGACGGAGAATGGAATTATGAGTGTATGGATTCCTCTATGGGCTTTGCCTGAGCAGCATTTCAAGATGATTATAGAAACATTCCGTCAGGTATTTCCTCATTCTACACTCTGGTATGTAGCAAACTGTTTAAATCGGCAGGTATATCTAATAGGCAGTAGAGATAAGCTGAAAATCGACTTCAAATCCTTGCAAATCCGGATGTCTATGGAAAACGTTGCCCAGGATCTGGAAGAGATTGGGATGAACAATCCATTTCTTCTGTTAAGTTCATTTATGATGAAAGAGGTTTCTCTCAAAAGATACGCAAAAGGAGCAAAAATAAACAGCGATGATCATCCTCTTCTGGAATATTTTGATTACCCCTATTTAGAATTCTTTCCCTCTGAGAGCTTCCATGTAAGAACTGTATATGAGAATCTTTCCGCCATTGAGGACTACAAAGAGGAGGTAACGCCCTTTTTGATTAATCTTGGAGATGATAAAGAAGAAGTTGAAGAAGTAAAGCAAATGTTGTCAATATATTCTAAATCTACAAAGCACACCACCAAGGGTATAATTTATTCTTTAAGGGGGAGACTGAAACAGGCTATTCAGGAGTATGGGAGAGCTTTGGAGACAAATCCTCAGGATAAATCGGCTCAACGGTTACTAACTCACTTACTCGAGCATATTTATGTGAACAGAGGCAATGAGCTGCAGTATAAAGGGGATATCGAGGGGGCAATTGCCTCTTACAAAAAGGCGCTGGAAGTGAATCCTAATTCTACTATCGCCCGTTATAACTTAGCTCTAACTTATTTAAGGAAAGGAATGAGAGAAGAGGCAAAGATTGAATTAAAGAAAGCTTTACAGATAGACCCAGAAATGAAAGCTGCCCAGAGACTGCTGGGTCAGTTGGAAAATTTTGAATACTAAATGGTACTCTTACAGGAGGGCTCCCTTTTTGTAGTGATTTTATTGATAATTAGAAAGTACTTAATTAGAGGAATGACTCTGGGAATTACAAAATGATAGTGATATTTAAATAGATGGGGCTTCATTTTTCAGAAATTTGTAATTCGAGCTATTGACAAAATTTTCGAATATGGTATTTAATATTCAAAGACAATTATTTGTAGGCGAGGTTTCCCTTAATCCCTTTACCCATATCTGCAACAAAAATGTAAGTCTTCAGGGTTCCTGGGGAGGAGAAGTAGAAATTTCTTGAAGAAAGGGAGGAGAAAATGCCGTTTGGATACAATGGAAAAATTCTGCGGGTTGATCTATCTAAAGGAGAAATAAAGGTTGAGGAGCCGGATGAGCACTTTTACCGAACCTATGGGGGAGGATCCTCTCTTGGAGCCTACTATCTTTTAAAGGAGATGTCTCCTGGGGTTGATCCCTTTAGTCCTGATAATATTATTGTTTTTGCCGGTAGTGTGGTGAGCGGTGCACCTGTGCCAGGATTTGCTCGCTCTGGCATAGTATTCAAATCTCCCCTCACCGGTGCTATAGCAGATACCCAGGCAGCAGGCTACTTTGGCCCGGAGCTTAAGTTTGCCGGCTTTGATGCTATCATTGTCAAGGGAAAATCGGAGAAGCCGGTCTACCTTTGGATACAGGATGGTGAAGTTGAGATAAAAGATGCTTCCCACATCTGGGGCAAAACTACCGGTGAGGCACAGGATACTATTCGCACCGAACTTGGTGATGAGCGAATTATTGTTGCCGGTATCGGACAGGCAGGAGAAAATCTTGTAAGGTACGCCTGTGTGCTTAACAACTTAAAACATGCCTGGGGGAGATTAGGGGCTGGGGCGGTTATGGGTTCCAAGAACCTGAAAGCTATAGCAGTTAGAGGTCACAGGAAGCTGGAGATGAAGGATAGAGAAACCGTTCTTTCCATAGCAAGACACTTCTCCAGCAACTTTATGAAAGAAAGCCCTGATAATAGGGGTCTGCACGACCTTGGAACTGCCCAGTATGTTATGGGTCAAAATGAAGATGGTCAGCTTCCTACCCGTAACTTTCAAACAGGATATTTCGAGAAAGCAGAGAATATCTCCGGGGAAAGAATGAGAGATACTGTCCTGACTAAAAGAGAGGGCTGCTATGCCTGTTCGGTAAGGTGCAAAAGGGTAGTTAAAGCTGATTCATCTTACAAGGTTGATCCTGCCTACGGCGGACCGGAGTATGAAACCATAGGTATGTTAGGTTCAGATTGCGGCGTTGATGATCTTGTTGCAGTTTGCAAGGCTAATGAGCTTTGCAACAAATACGGCCTTGATACCATTTCCACCGGTGCGAGTATTGCTTTTGCTATGGAGGCCTATGAGAAGGGGATTATTAGCAAAGGGGATACAGGGGGAATAGATTTGAGATTTGGCAATGCCGATGCTATGGTAAAGATGGTGGAGGTGATTGCCAGAAGGGAGGGAATTGGCGATGTCCTGGCAGAAGGGGTAAAAAGAGCAGCAGAGAAATTGGGCAAGGGAGCAGAAAAGTTTTCCCTCCATGTTAAAGGAGAGGAGCTTCCCGCCCATGATGCCCGAGTTAAGGGGCACCTTGCCCTGATGTATGCTCTCTCTCCCATGGGAGCAGACCATGTCCAGGCAGAGCATGATGGTGCTTTTACTCCTGGAGCAGATTCCTTCTTCGCCGATAGGGTAGAACCTCTGGGTATTCTTGAACCTCTTGAGCTTAGCAGTATAGACCATAAAAAGGTGAGAAGGTTCTTTTATTTCCAGAATGTTTTCGGCATGGTGGATACCTTAACCTTATGTCTTTTCGCCTTTGCCCCCTGCCGTTACTTTACCTTCAAAGAATTAGTAGATCTGGTTAGAGCTATCACTGGATGGGAGATGAGTTTATGGGAGCTAATTAAATTAGGAGAGCGAAAGGTAGCTATGTTTAGAGCCTTTAATGTGAGGGAAGGATTTACCAAAGAGGATGATTGGTTGCCTGAGAGAATGTTTGAAGGTATTCTTACGGGACCCCGCAAAGGACAAAAGGTGGATAAGGATAAACTACGAGAGGCAATAGATCTTTACTATGAGATGGTGGGATGGAATGAAGACGGTGTTCCCACCAAGGGAAGGCTTGCTGAGCTTGATCTATTCTGGGTAGCTGAGGAGCTTGAGAGACAGGCTAAATATAAGAAATAATTGAGGCTATAAATGGAAGTAAAGGTAAACTTGAGACTTCTAAAAATAGAGGATGAGCGGGAGGTAGAGCTTAAAGAGGGCTCCACAGTAAAGTCTTTGCTGGAGAGACTGACCTCAATTTACGGTGAGGACTTGAAAAGATTGATTGGGGATGCCGAGAAAGGCTTCAGGGTAATAGTAATGGCTAATGCAGAAATGGTAAAATATGATCAGAGGTTAAAAGATAAGGATGAGCTTTCTCTGATTTTGCCCGTTGCAGGTGGGTGATTAGATAAAAAGGTGTAAGTGCTGGTAATTTTAAAAGCTAATACTGCTGCGGGTATCAAAACTTAAACAGGAAAAAGTCAGGAGTAAGGCCTGAAGGAGGTGAGAGAGGAAAGGCTGCCCTGACTTTGGGGGGAAAGAAAGACTCTTCTCAGAAAGAGAATAGAGTATTTAAAAGAGGAGGAATACTGATGGGAAAAAGAAGTATTAAACGTCTAGAGTGGGCCCTAGTCGTCATAGCTCTGGTTGTCCTAGTGGGGGGTCAGGCTCTTGGTGCCGAAAAGAAATTCAGTTTAGCTGATGTCCCCGAGATAAAGAATAAGAGACCAATCCATGTGACTTTGGAGGCAGGGGGTTCAGCGGACTTGATAATCCCGTATCTTCAAAAGTTTGCAGAACACACCGGGGTCAAGGTTACTTCAGAGTCGATGGTATTTGCCTCCTTATATTCCAAGGTTATCGTGGAGCTCATAGCAAAAACTGGAGCATACGATATTGTTGTTACTGAGACTTCCTGGTCAAATGAGTGGGAGGATTACCTTTACCCCATGCAGGATCTGGCTAAAGAGTATGACCCCGAAGGCGTGGAAGGTCTGGAAAGATATCTGGCAGGTCACGATCCAGGCCTACTCCGCATGTGCTCCACCGTGGACGGGAAACTCATGGGAATACCGTACTACACCTATACCCTGATATACATCTATCGTGAGGATGTGTTCAACCACCCCGCGGAGAAGGCAAACTTCAGGAAAAGATACGGATACGAGCTGGCTCCAGCTCAAACCTGGGCACAGCTGCGCGATCAGGGTGAGTTTTTTACCAGGAAAAAAGGCGAGAAGTTAAAGGGTGAGGTTCTTGAGAAGGATGTCTATGGTTTAAGTATGATGGCCGGTAGATACCCTCATGTTCAGGATGAGGTGGGTGCAAGGGTGTGGAGCAGAGGTGGACATTGGGCTTCGCCGGTCAGGGACGAGGCAGGTAAACTCATAGGCTTTAAAATAACCGAAAAGGATAAAAGAATACTCCAGTGGGCTTTCGAGGACTATGTAAGGGACCTTGCCTTTGCCCCCCCTGGGACTTTGTCCGGTTACTGGGATTTCGCCACAGCACAGTTTGCGGCTGGAAATGCCATCATCATACCTCACATATACGACTCCTTATGGAACTGGGCTTCCTCAGTTGAAGATGAAATCCCTGGTGCTAAGGCTGCTGCTGCTCTCACTCCGGGTAACAGACCATACACCGGTGCCTTCCATTTCTCTCCCAGCCGAGATAGCCAAAATCCGGAGGCAGCTTACTGGCTCCTGAAGTATATTGGCTCCTATCAAAATCAAAAGGAAATGGCCGAAGGGGGATGGGTCTCTGTAAGAAGGGACGTTCTGGAAGATCCTCAATATACGGATCCTAAGTGGCATCGCCAATTTGGATGGGCACGTGCTTCACTTGATACATGGGATGAGCAGTTTGAAGATGTGGAAGACTACCTGCACTTCAACAGTGCGGCATTCGGTAAGCTTTATGAGATGATGACCATTATATGTCATGAGAATGCGATTCAGCAAAGAACACCAGCAGAGGGTGTGCAGGAGTGGGTGAAGGTCTTCACCGATTTACAGACAAAACATGGGAAACTGCCAGTCCTGTAACGAGGAATAGGCTAGGGGTACCCCTGGAGTAAAATATAATATCTCCGGGGGTACCTGTCCTCTATTCGAAGCTAGGGGTTGCTCAAGGAAGAGGTAGCACCGAAACAGAACTGGTAGCGGTGTTGGCTCAGTAGACTGAATAAAGAGTGAGACGGAAAGCAGCAGAACAGGTCATGGCGAAGAGGTAATATCAATGTTGAGGAAAAGACCTATTTTACCTTAGGGAGACAGAACTATGAGAGAGGCGGTACTTGGGGAGTCTCTGGAAACAAGAAGAACATTCTGGCAGATCCTCGCCGCTGATAGGTATATTAAATGGTTTCTCATACTCCCCCTATTGGTGGTGCTGTTATGCTTCATGTTCTATCCGCTATTCTACTGCTTGTACATGTCTTTTCACGAGTATGTCCTGCGAGCCCCTCCTCTTTTTATTGGAGCAGAAAACTATCGAGTGGTACTGCACGATATGGTGTTCTGGCAGGCTATTGGCCGTACTTTTTACGTATTAGTTGTGTGTATAGCTGTGGAACTTAGTCTCGGCATGGGGATTGCACTTTTGCTGAACCGGGAATTTAAGGGACAAAACACCATACGGGGACTTTGTCTTTTGCCTCTTCTAATCTCACCACTTGCCATGTCATTAATGTGGAATTACATGCTGCACGTTCAATTTGGCATAGTAAATCAAGTTTTGGTGTGGCTTAGGCTTGGGGCGGTTGAGTGGATCTCAAATCCAAAAATTGCAATATATAGCATCATGTTTATTTCCATCTGGCAATGGACCCCTTTCTCCATCTTCGTTCTCCTTGCCGGTTTGAGAGGCCTGCCCAAAGATGCACTTGAAGCGGCAAGAGTTGACGGGGCTTCCCGTTGGTTTACCTTCCGCAGATTAACCTTGCGAATGTTGACGCCACTCATAATCATCATCATCTTACTCCGGACCATGTGGTTGATAAGGATATTTGACCCGCTCTATGGAACTACGCGAGGTGGTGTGGGAACAGAGTCGCTGGATTGGTTTATGTACAGAATTTCATTCGTTTTCTTTGACGTGGGGAAAGGATCGGCACTGGCACTGTTCTCTCTCTATGTGACCATTGTTCTCTGTGCCATTCTGTACCGACAGTTGATAAAGGCCCTGGGAGCAGCAAGATAGATCAGGAGGTGAAGAAAATGAGACGGGTGATGTTTTGGGTAGCCATAGTCATTATCCTATTGGTATTTCTTCTCCCAATAGCATGGGTATATGTGACCTCGTTAAAGTCACCTGCGGATATTTTCAGACCCGAGAAATTAGCTTTTGCCCCCACTTTTTATAACTATAAGTATATAGCTACGGTTAGGCCATCTTTGATGGAATTCAGGAATGCTCTGATCGTAAGCGTCGTCAGCACAGCTCTGGTGATGGCTGTCTCGCTGCCTGCTGCTTACAGCTTTGCTCGATTCAACACCGGTGGGGGACATCTACTTTTTATCACTATTTCAACAAGGATGTTTCCTCCCGTAGTAGCGGCAGTACCTTTCTTTTTTCTTTTTAGAGATTTGGGACTTCTGGATACACACCTTGGACTAATTCTACTATATTTGTACTTTAATATGTCCTTTGCCACGTTTTTGTTATATGGATTTTTCAGAGAAATCCCGGAGGAGCTTGAGCATTCTGCTATGGTAGACGGCTATGGGCGGTTAAGTATCTTTCGCAAGATCATATTTCCTTTGATCAAACCGGGAGCAGCAATTACAACTGTATTTTGTCTTATATTCGCATGGAATGAGTTCTTCTTTGCCTTTCTCTTTACCCGTAGACTCGCCAGGACAGTGGCGGTAGGACTAGCAGTGTTCTGGGGTTCTATAGAAATCCAGTGGGGGCCTATGGCTGCATTGATGGCTCTTGCCATCCTGCCAACCTTAGCTGCTGCCTGGTTCATGCAAAGATTTATAATCCGGGGATTAACATTTGGAGCTGTTAAGGGATGACAAGATAGACTTTTGTTTTTTGAAGCATAAGACAGTCTTTGCTTTGGGATGAGTTTTTGGGCACCGGTGGTAGGCTTGACAGATGAAACCGCAGAATGCGAGGTGAGTGGGAATGGCTTGGGGAGATAGGCTCTTTTGGGGAATTGTAATTCTTATCGGGATTCTTTTCCTCTGGCTCGGACTTCTGGAAAAATTTGTTCCTATCTGGGTTGGAGTAGTATTGGGATTTTTTGCCTTGTTCGTGATGCTAAAATATGGGCCGCGCCCGAAAGAAAGATAAGAAGGAAAGGGAACTTAAAGTTATGGCAGAGGTGAAAGTTGAAAATTTAACAAAAAAGTATGGAAGACTAATAGCAGTTAATAATGTTAGCTTTAGTTGCAAGGATGGGGAGTTTTTCAGTATCTTAGGTCCCTCAGGTGCTGGCAAGACCACGACTCTTGAGCTGATAGCAGGAATAAAAAAGCCTGATTCAGGTGATATATATATTGGTAGCTCTCTTGTTAACGATCTTTCCCCTCAGCAAAGAGATGTGGCTATGGCTTTTGAGAAATACAGTCTTTATCCTCATTTTTCCGTATATGAAAATATAGCTTTTCCTCTTAGAGCCCCCACCAGGAAAGAAAAACTTTCCCCCAAAGAGGAAAGAAAAAAAGTTGAGGAGATGGCCAATCTTTTAGGAATTGGGGAACTCTTGGAGAGAAGACCCCAGCACTTAAGTGGAGGTCAAAGACAAAGAGTCTCACTTGCCAGGGCAATGGTTCGAAGACCAAAGGTCTATCTTCTTGATGAGCCCATAGCTCACCTTGATGCTAAGTTGAAGGTATCAGCAAGGACAACACTCAAAAGACTTGCCGATAAGCTGGGAATTACTATTATTTATGTAACCCATGACTATAAGGAGGCTCTGGCACTCTCTGACCGTATCCTGATTCTAAGAGAGGGTATAATTGAGCAAGTTGGTACACCTGAGGAGGTTTATCTTTATCCTTCCAGTGATTTTGTGGGAAGGATTATAGGAGATCTTCCCATAAATTTGATAGACAGTGAAGTTATCAAAAAAGATGGAAAAACTTTTCTTAAAGTCGAAGAAGAGTTTTCTATTCAGATTCCCCAGGATTTAGTCGGCTTGGCGGAAAAGGTAGCCCGGGAGGAGGATGGCAGACGCAGGATCCGCATTGGAATAAGGCCTATTTATGTTAAGGTGTCCAAAGAAAAGTTATCCAATGCTTCCTTTGAACTACCTGTATATGCAGTTGAACATAAAGCTGATAGCAGCATAGTTAGCTTTGAATTAAAGGATACATTTCTCATAGCAAGAACGGAAGAGAGGGTTAACTGGCGTATGTCGGAAAAAGTTTGGCTTGACTTTGAGCAGAAGCATCTCCACTTTTTCAAGAAAACTGTGGATGTATCCAAAAAGTAAGGTGATGACAAATGAGTAGAGTTGATGCTAAACACATGTGGAAAATTTATGAAGGGGGCGTAGAGGCAGTTAAAGACGCTAATTTTTACTGTGAGGATGGCGGGTTCGTGGCAATTCTTGGCCCCTCAGGGTGTGGAAAATCATCCACCTTGCGGATGATTGCGGGATTAGAGGAGATTACCAGAGGTGAGCTTTTATTTGACGGCAAACTGGTTAATCATTTAGGTCCTCGCCAGAGAAATATTGCTCTTGCTTTTGAGACCTATGCACTTTATGCTCCCTTAACCATTTATGAGAATATTGCTTTTCCCTTAAAGGCAGGGGGATTAAAAAAATCCGAGGTAGATAAAAAAGTTAAACAAATTGCCGATATGCTTAATTTAACCGATGTTTTGAGGAGAAAGCCGGCCCATTTAAGTGGCGGTCAGCAACAAAGAGTATCACTAGCTCGAGCCCTGGTTAGAGATCCAAATGTGTTCCTCCTTGATGAACCTCTCTCTCATATGGACCAGCGTGTGCGTGTTGTGCTCAGGGCAAGAATTAGAAGGATTCATGATGAGCTTGGAAGCACTACAATTTATGTTACTCACGATCAGGAAGAGGCTATCTCTCTTGCCGATAGCATAATTGTTATGAATGTGGGTGTTATTCAGCAAATTGGGACAGTGGATGAGCTGTGGAATCACCCTGTGAATAAGTTTGTGGCAGGTTTTCTGGGTGAGCCAGCCATGAACTTTCTTGAAGGGAAGATTGAGAAACCTCAGGAAGTCTCCATAGCTGGTGGAGAAGGAGAGGCTACTTTCCAGCTCAGCGGGGAGGTTGAGGAGAGATATGTTGGCGGTGAGGTTACTGTTGGTATCAGGCCCCAGAAAGTTATAGTTTCTCCCAATAAAAAAGGAGATAAACTCGTCCCTTCCCTTATTGAGGTTATAGAACCTCTGGGAGAAAGTAAGATCTTAACGGCCAAACTGGATGATGTTGAGCTTAAGATCGTTACCTCCTATGAGGTAGAAGCTCGGGTAGGACAGATAATCTGGCTGGAGTTTAAACCCGAGGATATCCACATTTTTGATAAAGAAACAGAAAACGCTTTGATCGAGAAACTGAGCAGAAACGGATAAATATCCGGGCAGTTACTTGGGGTAAAAGTAGCCCTGAACAAGAATCTTAAGAAAAAAAGGAGGCTTTGCCATGCTAAAAGTTAAGGAATGGGGGTATAGTAATCCAGTCATTTCACCTCTTTATCCTTCTCCACCTCTGTATTGGATAGATTTTCAGGTGCAGTTGGTTGTTTACGAGACAGATATTTCCAATGTGGAAAAGCTTCTTCCCTATCCTTTAGAGCCTAACGGTAATAAGGTGATTACCTGGATTTCTGATGAACCTTTCACCAATCAGGGTAGTGGTAAAGAAGCAGCAATCTATGTGCAGGCAAGGTACAAGGACTATGTGGGTGTTTATGAACCGTTTTTGTATGTAAACTCAGAAATTCCTCTTTGTGGAGGGCGAGAAATTTGGGGGTATTGCAAAAAGATAGCTAATATTTCCTTGCATTTTGAAAAGGAACAGGTAAGGGGGGAAGTAGAAAGAGTACGTACCAAGATAATGAAGTGTCTTTGTATTCGTGAGGTACCAGCAAAGTTAGAAGAGCTACCTTTCGGCCCTATATTCTCGGTGAAAGTGATCCCTGGTGCTGCAGAAGATGAGCCCCCTCTGAGACAACTGGTCCTTACGGAAGGTGAAATGACAGCCAAAGAGGGTATGTTCTACAAAGGTAAAGGCTCAGTAGACTATGAAAGATCAGAGATAGATCCTACCTACATTCTGGAAGTCAAGAGAGTTATTGCTGGTTATTACGGGATACTCAGTTTTGTGTTGCCCCATGGGAAGATTATTTACCGCTACGAAGATGTGTGAGGACTGGCCGAGGAGTTTTAAAATAGCACAGATGAGCTTGATTACTGGTAATCCGTCTAAGTACATACAAGGAGTCGGAGCTGTCAAGGAGATCGGAAAGTATACCTCCGTATTGGGAAACAAAGCTCTGGTGACGGGAGGGCGCACAGCTTTATCTGTCTCACAGGAGGCGATTGGGGAGAGCTTTCGGGCCCACAAGGTAGAATATGTAGTAGAACGATTCCGGGGAGAGAGCACAAGGACTGAAATTGACCGACTGGTGAATATTGGGAGGGAAAATAAGGTCAATGTTGTAATTGGGGTGGGGGGAGGAAAGGCACTAGATGCAGCAAAAGTGGTCTCCTTTTATCTGGAAACACCGCTGGCCCTAGTTCCTACTATTGCCGCTACAGATGCGGCGTGTAGTGCCCAGGCTCCGATATACACGGATGAGCATACCTTTGAAAAGCTCATTATTCGCCCAAAAAATCCGGATTTGGTTCTGGTAAGTACAGACGTAATAGTCAAAGCCCCGGTGAGATTCCTTGTTGCTGGAATGGGAGACGCTATATGCACAAAGTTTGAGGCTGAGGCCTGTCGCAAATCATCTATCATAAATTTTCACGGAGGCAGTGCCGGTGAGTCAGCTCTTTGGCTGGCTCGATGGTGTAGCGATACTGTACTAGAGTATGGGGTGGAGGCAAAGAAGTCCGCCGAGCAAGGGGTGGTGGACGAGGTTCTGGAGAAGGTAGTAGAAGCTTGCGTTTATGCAAGTAGTGTCTCTTTTGAGAACTGCGGGCTTTCCCTAGCGCACGGATATTTGGTTGGATTTACCGGCTTGAAGGAGACTCAACAATATCTTCACGGGGAAATCGTTGGTTTCTCTACCCTTGCCCATATTGTTCTGGAAGAGCACCCGAAGGAAGTAGTGGACAAGGTATTTAGATTTTGCTATTCGGTGGGTTTGCCAGTGAGGCTGGCTGATATCGGCTTGAAGGATGCATCCCGGGAGTTGCTGATGAAGGCAATTGAGGATTCGCGCAGCAAGATTGAATGGCTTCACAATGAGCCATTTCCTGTTACCAGCGAGATGCTCTATGAGGCGCTCATTACTGCAGATAGAATGGGTTCAGAGCTCCTGAGCCGACAGCATTAGTGAAGTAATAGGCAGGAGCTTTCCTCTCACTTCCAGCGGGTAAGGTAGATCTCTAAGATCTCTGTCTCCCCTAAGTCTTATAGCGAACCTAAGTTCTCTTACCAAAACGCCCTTAAAGATGATCCCTCTATCTCCACCTCTGTCTAAACTCCATATTCCCTTTTTTCCAATAACCTCTCTTACAAGGTCTATAGCGGTGAGGATTTGTTTATTTTCGCTTTGGAAGCCATCAGCTCTTTGGGAGTGAAGCTCTCCATAAAGAGGAACCACCTTATCTCCTTGGAGGATCAGCACCTAAGATTTCTAAGGTCCAATATCCCTTTCTTATTTGGAGTTCCCCCAAAATTTCATACAGTTTTTCCCGAAGTCTCGACAATCGTTTGCTTGACTTTTTGTAGGGGTTAAAATAGAATTATAAAACTACCCTGGACAGGATCGCTAATAAAGGAGACACGAGATTATGCAGATTAAAGAGATGGAGAGGCTGAAAATCAGAGGCAGAGTGGTTGCTAACCAATCCATGAAAGAGTTGACTTCTCTAAGAATAGGGGGGCAGGCTGATCTCTTTGTGGTTCCCGAGGATCTGGAAGATCTTAAGACAGTTATTTCCTTTTGCAAGGAGAGAGGGGTTTCCTTCCTGGTGATAGGTAACGGGAGCAAACTGTTAATAAGGGACGAAGGATTTAAGGGAGTGGTGGCTAAGTTAGGCACCTCCTTTACCAAGATAGAGAACGAAGGAGAGGAGATAACGGTAGGTGCAGGACTGGATTTATCCACCCTTATTGATTTTGTAGCTGGGAAGGGACTCTGGGGTCTGGAGTTGTTGGCAGGGATTCCTGGAACCGTGGGGGGAGCCATAGCCAGAAATGCTAGTGCCTTTGGACAGGATCTTGGACAAAGGGTGATATCGGTGAGGGCACTGAACAACAATAATGGTAATCTTACTATCCACAAAGAGGATATTCTCTTTGGCTATCGAACAAGTATTTTTCTGGGGAAGAGAGACTGGATAATAACAGAAGTGAAATTAGCTCTCTCTCCTGGAAAAAAGGAGGACGTTCTTTCTCGCCTCCGGGAAGCCAGAGATAAAAAAATGAGGGCTCAGCCTATTTCTTGTCCTTCGGCTGGCTGCATATTCAAAAATCCAGCTTCTTCTTCGGCTGGCCTACTTATTCAAAGAGCAGGATGTTCAGGACTGAGAGTAGGAGATGCTCAGGTTTCCCTACAACATGCAAATTTCATCATTAACAAGGGAAATGCTAGAGCCAGGGACATAATAGAACTCATAGATATGGTAAGAGAAAAGGTTAAGATGAACTCTGGCATTACCCTGGAGCCTGAGTTGGAGATTATTTGAATTGCAAACCAAAATATGTGTCCTCAAAGGAGGAATTTCTCCAGAGAGAGAGGTTTCTCTGAAGAGTGGAGAAGCTGTAGAGGAAGGATTGAAGGAAGCAGGTTATGCTGTCTTCAATCTGGATACTGCCAATGGTAATTTCTTTCGCCAGCTAGCCAAAGAGAAGCCCGATGTGGTTTTCATTGCTCTCCATGGATCTTATGGAGAGGATGGTACTATCCAGGGATGGTTAGAGTTAGTGGGGATTCCCTACACCGGTTCAGGAGTATTGGCCAGTGCTCTAGCCATGGATAAAATAAGTTCCAAAAGAATATTCTCATCTCAAAATCTGTCTCTACCACACTTTCAGGGGATCACCCGAAATGAAGGTTACTCGTTAAACTCCCATCTTTCTTTTCCCCTGGTAGTCAAACCAGCCCGATCCGGATCCACTTTAGGAGTGAGTTTGCTTAGGGATGGGAATGAATTAGAGCTAGAAAGAGCCCTAGAGAGAGCTTTTCAATACGATAGATCCTTTGCCATATTGGAAGAATATATTGAAGGTAAGGAAATTACTGTAGGGATAATAGATGATCCAGAGCCGAGATCTTTGCCCATTATACAGATCATACCCAAGAATGAGCTTTTTAACTACCAGGCCAAATATACCAAAGGATTTTGTGAATATATTGTTCCTGCACCTATCAGCCAAGAGGAATCTGTCAGAGTAAAAGAAGCAGCTCTCAAAGCCTATGAGTCCCTGGGGTGTCGCGACTTCGCCCGCGTAGATATGATACTAAAGGAGGGGGTAGCTCATATTTTGGAGCTCAACACCATACCGGGTATGACAAAGAAGAGTCTCTTACCTATGGCAGCCCATGCCGAGGGATTAAGCTTCCCTAAGTTGGTGGATAAAATAGTTAAGTCGGCCTTTAGAAGAACAAAGAAATAATCAGGATGAGGTTAGCCAAAAGAAAGGTTTTGATATCTCACCGAAGAAAAGACCGACGAGGAATAAAATATCTCACCTTACTAATTCTTCTAACTAGTGTGGGAGTAGTCATCGCATGGTTCGTTTTGACCATTCCTTACTTTTGCATTACCAGGGTTGAGGTCAGGGGTGAAGAGAGATTATCCAAAGAGGTCATACTGAAGTGGGCTGCTATTCCGAGACAAAGCTCCATCTTCCGGGTAAATCTCAAAGATGTCTCTGAGAGAATAATTCTAGCATCCAAGATCAAAAAAGCAGAGATAAGAAGGGTTTTTCCTTCTACTCTCCTCATCCTAATTCAGGAAAGGTCGCCCTTCGCCTATTTGCGAAAGGGATCTCGTTTCTGGGAGATCGATGAGGAGGGAGTAGTTATAGGAGAAGCTGTCGAGAAACAGCATCTACCTCTGATCACGGGAGCCGGTGTCTCGCCTGATAAAGCGCAGAGAATTGAAATGGGAGTCAAGATTCTGGCTAATTTTCAAAAATCGGGACTACCTCTATCCCGGATTGATATTATTAATAGAAACTATCTAGTGGGTTATTTAGAGAAAGGTCCCAGGGTTTATCTGGGAGAGGATCATCATTTAGGTTATCTTTCCTACCTTCCTCTCATTCTACAAGATGCCAAAAGGGTGGACAGAAGAGTCAAGTACTTGGATCTTCGCTTTGACAAGCAAGTTGTGGTAGGTTATGAATAGGGTCATTGAGGGTCTAGATTGAAGGATAATTTGGTTGTGGGACTGGATATCGGGACCACAAAAATATGTGCTCTGGTGGCTCGGCTGAGTGAGGAGGGGCACCTTAAGATCCTTAGTGTGGGAAAATGTTCTTCCCGAGGTGTCAGGAAGGGTATGGTTACCGATATCGAAGCCACGTCACAGGCGGTCAAAGAGGCCGTGACATCGGCCGAACTCAGTGCTGGTTTGAAAGTGAAGGGGGTATGGGTAAGTATCGCCGGGGATCACATTCTAGCTCAGGATAACCGTGGCTTTGTGAAAGCCACCGGAGAGGATCGAACCATAACAGCTAAAGACGTGGAGGCAGTGATGGAGGAGGCTTCCCAGCTCGTCCTTCCCCCTGACAGGGAAATTATTCATGTTCTACCCCAGCAGTTCACTATTGACGGGCAGAATCTGGTGAAACAGCCCGTGGGTATGAAAGGGACTCATCTGGGAGTGGGGGTTCATGTAGTTACTGCTTCCTCGGCCTGGCGAGGGAATATTGAGAATTGTGTGAGACGAGCAGGGTACGAATCGGAAGGAGTGGTTCTTCAGTCCCTAGCCTCAGCCATGGCCACGGTACATCCCGAAGAAGAAGATCTAGGGGTGGCCCTGGTAGATATAGGCGGAGGAACTACTGATTTAGCCATATTCTTAAGGGAGGGCTTAAGATTCAGCCGGGTCATACCAGTAGGAGGAAGCCATATTACTAGCGATATTGCCGTAGGTCTTCATACTACCAGAGAGAAGGCGGAGGAGATTAAGCTAAAATATGGTTTCCTCTCCCAGGCCACCATGAGGAGAAAAGAGAAAATAAGGGTGGAAAAAATAGCGGGGCGGGGAAGCTATACTGTAGAAAGCAAAGATCTGGTTAGAATCATTCAGCCCCGTGTGGAAGAAATACTTGAGCTTGTAGAAAAGGAACTTACCAGAAGCGGATACAGGGAACTCCTCTCCGCGGGTATGGTTCTTACCGGAGGAACTTCGCTTCTCAGAGGTATTAGAGAGCTGGCGGAAGATCAACTGGGCCTTCCCACCAAGATCGGCCAGGCCCATCTAGAAGAGTTCCAGGAGCTGACCAGTCCCATTTATGCAACAGTGGTGGGGCTGGTTCTCTACGGGATAAAGCGGAGCGAGGAACTTACCTCTAAGGAGCGGTTAGGAGTGAGGATTAAGGAGTGGCTGAAGGAGTTCTTTTGATAAGTTCTCGATCTTCACAATCTTGATCTTAAGAGTCTGGTAAGGGGGAAAGTGAGCAGGGTGACGGGACAAGCTGCCTTTGAATATATCTCGGAAGCGGTAAGATTAGCTTTGGCCGGTGATATCCAGGCAGTAGTTACCGCTCCAATTCATATCTCCCTCAGAGAGGTGAGTAAGCTTATAACTAGATCCAGAATACTTAAGGTTATTGAGCTGGCCCACCAGAGCCATCCGTCTGGCCGTCAGGTTAGCTAAATAAGAGAATTTCATTTTAATTTGAGAGGTGTCCTATGTCTCATATCAAAGAAGAAGCTCTTGCCTCTCGGGGTGAGGGTAGGATTGAGTGGGCATATTCTATGATGCCGGTAGTAAGAGGGATTGGGAAAAGATTCTCCCGGGAGAAGCCCTTAAAGGGGGTAAGGATCGCTGCCTGTCTTCATGTTACCTCGGAAACAGCCAATCTTATGAGAGCATTGAAAGAAGGAGGGGCTGATATCCGCCTCTGCGCTTCTAATCCCCTCTCTACTCAGGATGAAGTGGCAGCTTGTCTGGTTCGGGACTGCGGCATCGAGGTTTTTGCCATCTGGGGAGAAGATAGGAAGACCTATTATCAGCACATTCAAAGTACCTTAGAGATAAATCCTCATCTGACCATGGATGATGGGGCAGATCTAATCTTTACCATACATTCAGAAAGATCCGATCTGGCTTCAAACGTAGTGGGAGGAACGGAGGAGACAACAACCGGAGTCATGAGACTGCGCAGTATGGCTGATGAAAATGTTCTGAGATACCCCGTTATTGCTGTGAATGACGCCGCTACCAAACATTTGTTTGACAACCGATACGGAACCGGGCAATCCACCATTGATGGTATCCTTCGGGCTACCAATATTCTTTTGGCCGGCTCTTCTTTTGTTGTTTGCGGCTACGGCTGGTGTGGAAGGGGAATAGCCATGAGAGCCAGGGGTATGGGGGCTAAGGTGGTGGTGTGCGAAGTAGATCCCTTAAGGGCTCTGGAAGCTACTATGGATGGTTATCCAGTTATGCCCTTATCAGAAATCTTATCACAGGGGGATGTTTTTGTTACCAGCACTGGTGACAGATGGGTGATTGACAGGCAGCATTTTGAGTTGATGAAGGATGGAGCTATTCTGGCTAATGCCGGCCATTTCAATGTGGAAATCAACCTCGAAGGACTAGAGGCACTCGCCGCTAAAAAAAGAAAGATAAGGGAGAATATAGAAGAATATACTCTTGAGGATGGCCGGCGGATTAACCTTCTCGGGGAAGGAAGGCTGGTTAATCTGGCCGCCGCTGAAGGGCATCCTTCCATGGTTATGGATATGAGTTTTGCCAATCAAGCTCTATCGTGTGAGTATCTGGTTAGAGAAGGGAAAACACTAGAGAACAAGGTTTACCGGGTTCCTCAGAATATCGACCAAAAAATTGCCGAGCTTAAACTCCGTAGCATGGGAATCAAAATAGATAAACTCACTCCAGAGCAGAGAAAATATCTTTCCTCTTGGAAGATGGGGACTTAAAGGAGAGTAAAATGATGGCTGTGATAGAAACAGGAGGTAAGCAGTACGAAGTTATTCCAGGATCCATAATAGAAGTAGAAAAACTTACTGCCAAGGAAGGCGAGGAGCTCATACTGGATAAAGTTTTGATGGTAGATGAGGACGGCAAGACTCATTTTGGCAGGCCCTGGGTGAGGGGGGCACAGGTGGTTGCTGAAGTCCTGGGACAGGACAAAGCTGATAAGATCGTGGTCTATAAATTCAAGCGCCGCAAGGGATACCATCGCAGGTACGGTCATCGCCAACTCATAACCAGGGTCAAAATAAAGGAAATTCAGCTCCAGAAACCTTCCAAACCCCAAAAAGTTTCTTGATCCTCCATTAATTCGGAGAGGTGGCTGAGTGGTCTAAAGCGGTTGATTCGAAATCAACTGAGTGCCTTAGCGGTGCTCCGTGGGTTCAAATCCCACCCTCTCCGCCAGTGCAACCAATTTGAACTTTTGTACCTATCATCATCCAACAAAAAAACATCTCTCGGTACGAAACCGGGGCATCGCTACCATCCATACGAACTCTAATCAAAATCGCCAAAGCTCTCAAAAAACCTACTAAAGTGCCGAACCAAGCAAATGCAGCCGACGCAGTAAACTACCCGGCTGATTTGCGGCGTTATCTTCACAGACGTATCAAATACGCGAAAAATGTACTTGACAAATATGTATTAATGATGCATAATGATGCATGTATTATTGCATATATTTGGAGGTGTGGACCATGAGAACAACCTTGAACATTGAAGACAAACTGATTGATAAAGCTTCGAAGTTGACGGGTGTCAAAGAGAAGA
>SOJT01000123.1 GCA_004376485.1 Candidatus Aerophobota bacterium
GGAACGGATTCCTGTGATTGGGCAGAAAGATTAGTTTTGATGTATTTGGGTTGGATAAATAAGAAAGGATACTCATCAAGGATAGTGGAGTGGATGGCAGGAGAAGAAGCGGGGATAAAAACGGCAACTCTGGTAGTAGAGGGAAAATTTGCTTACGGGTATCTCAAACAGGAGGTAGGGATCCATAGGTTAGTGCGCATATCTCCCTTTGATGCAGCTTCTCGCCGTCACACTTCTTTTGCCGCTGTTGATGTTATCCCCGAGACCCAAGATTTGCAAGTCGAAATTAAGGAAGGCGATCTGAAGATCGATACCTTTCGGGCCAGTGGTCCAGGGGGGCAGCATGTCAATGTTACTGACTCAGCTGTCCGAATCACCCACCTTCCTACCGGAGTGATAGTGCAGTGTCAGGATCAGCGTTCTCAGTACAAGAATAAGGCCATGGCCTTGAGGATTCTCAAAGCCAGGCTGCATGATCTCTATGAACTGGAGAAGGAGAAAGAGTTAAAAAAGAGGCATCAGGATAAAGCCCGTATAGAATGGGGAAGCCAGGTGCGCTCTTACGTTCTTCATCCTTACACCATGGTGAAAGATCATCGCAGTGCTCTTGAGAGAACTGATGTAGAAAAAGTTCTCAAGGGCGAAATAGATGATTTTATCATTGCTTCTTTGAAGAAAAGTGCCGGGTCCTCCGGCAAGAATGAATAATTCAGTAAAACTTAGCCCAGAGGGAGGAAGAAATGGGGGGATTTTACATTGGAAAGGAGAAAAGAGCCCGCAGAGCCTATGGGTTTGATGAAGTTGCTTTGGTACCGGGAACCAGGACCATTGACCCCGATGATGTTGATGTGAGCTGGAAGTTAAAAGATTTGACTTTTGATATCCCCATTTTGGCCTCAGCTATGGATGGAGTTGTAGATCCTGGCTTTGCTATTGAGATGGGAAAATTAGGGGGATTGGCTGTTCTCAACCTGGGAGGAGTTCAGACCAGATACCAGAATCCTACCCGGGCCATCGAAGAAATTATCCACTCTTCGGGGGAGGAAGTGGTAGCGGTTATCCAGAGGATCTATCGAGAACCCATCAAAGATGAGCTCATTGTTCGAAGGATAGAAGAGATCAAAGAGGCCAAAGTTCCTATTGTTGTTTCTTGCATTCCCCAACAGGCTGAGCGCTTTGGCGCGATTGCCCAGAGGGCAGGAGCGGATATCCTGGTTGTTCAGGCCACCGTAGCAACAGCGGAGTATAGCTCATTGACCAAAGAAAAATTGGACTTTAGTAAGTTTTGTAGAGAGCTTTCCGTTCCAGTGATTGTGGGAAACTGTGTAACCTATGAGACCGCTTTTGATCTAATGCGGACCGGTATAGATGCCCTTTTGGTAGGAGTAGGTCCAGGAGCGGCCTGTACCACCCGAGAAGTGCTGGGAGTGGGAGTACCTCAAGTCACCGCCACCATAGATACTGCTGCTGCCCGGGATGACTATTTTAACAAATCAGGCAGGTATGTCCCTATTATCACCGATGGTGGAATGCGGACAGGCGGAGATATCTGTAAGGCTCTGGCTTCAGGAGCAGATGCGGTGATGATCGGCTCGGCCTTTGCTCGAGCAAAGGAAGCTCCGGGTAAGGGATACCATTGGGGGATGGCTACTTCGGACGAGAACTTACCCCGTGGAGCCAGGGTAAGGGTGGGTACTAGCGGTACATTGAAAGAGATCCTCCAGGGACCAGCCCGTCTGGATGATGGTTCTCAAAACCTGGTTTGGGCCATCAGAACATGTATGGGCTACTGTGGAGTCTCTAGCCTTAAGGAAATGCACCAGGTTGAAATGGTGCTGGCTCCTGCTATAAAGAGCGAAGGGAAATTCTTCCAACAAGTTCAAGGTCCTCTGAAGGGTAAATGAATAAATCTATACCTGACCCGCTTTCTCTATTCTTCCCGTGCGAATGCACCGGGTGCATACATAGGCTCGTCTTACTTGACCTTTAATTTTTATCTTGACCGGTTGAACATTGGGGAACCATTTTCTCTTGGTTCTTCGTCCCGATTTACTCACTGTGTGTCCTGTG
>SOJT01000108.1 GCA_004376485.1 Candidatus Aerophobota bacterium
TTATGCTTTATCCCCATAATCTCTCCTTCCTGGGTCCAGGCACATCTTATAAGACACTCAGGTAGACTATCCTCTTTGATAATTAAAGAATGATATCTGGTAGCTATAAAAGGATTCTCCACGTCTCTGTAGATGTCCTTTCCGTAATGATAGATAGGTGAGGTTTTCCCATGCATAAGGCGTTTCGCATGGACAATCCTTGCTCCAAAAACCTGTCCTATGCATTGGTGACCCAGGCATACTCCCAGGATGGGCAGCCGGTCAGAGAAGTGCTGAATGATATCATTGGAAACTCCGGCATTCTCCGGCCTTCCCGGGCCGGGAGAGATGACGATGGCTTCTATTTTCTTTCTCCTTATCTGGCTCAGGGTAATTTTGTCATTGCGGTAAACTACCAGTTTCTGTCCCAGTTCCCCCAGATATTGAACTAAATTATATACAAAGGAGTCATAATTGTCGATAATCAGAATCATTTTTGCCTTCCTTAAAAAAGGACATCTTCTCTATTCCAACCCCTCCTCAGCCATCTCAATGGCTCTGATGAGGGCTTGTGCTTTATTCATGGTCTCCTGATATTCTCTCCGGGGATTAGAATCAGCTACAATTCCTGCTCCTGCCTGAATATAGGCAAATCCATCTTTTACGATTATAGTTCGAATAATAATGCAGGTATCCATATTTCCGGAAAAACTGAAATATCCCAGGGCTCCCGCATAGGGGCCCCGGGCAGTAGACTCGAGCTCCTCAATAATCTCCATAGCCCTCACTTTAGGGGCTCCGGAAACCGTTCCGGCAGGAAAGCAGGCTCTGAGAAGGTGGTATTGATCCAGGTTCCGCTTGAGTCTCCCTTTCACATTAGAAACTATATGCATCACGTGGGAATACTTCTCAACCACCATTAGTTCACTAACCTTAACCGTCCCATATCGGCACACTCTTCCTACATCATTACGACCCAGATCTACCAGCATGATATGCTCTGATCTTTCTTTGGGATCCGCCAGAAGTTCCTTAGCCAAAGCCTTATCATCACTTTGATTTTTTCCCCGGTGTCTGGTTCCAGCAATAGGGCGAAGAGTTACATCCCCCTCTTCCACTCTCACCAGGATCTCTGGAGAAGACCCCACTATTTCAAAGTCCCCACACCTCAAATAGTACATATAAGGAGAGGGATTAAGAGAACGTAGAGCTCGGTATATATTGAAACTAGAAGTGAATATTTTTCTAGCCAGTCTCTGGGATAAAACCACCTGAAAGATATCTCCCTCCCTGATATATTCCTTGGCTTTTCTCACTATCTCTTCAAAAGAAGAGGGAGTTAGGTTAGATACAACTTTTGCTATCTCCCTGCCGCCCGGACCTCCCTCTCCAAGATTTAGCACAGGAAGGGATTTCTTTAGCTTAACCATCACTTCATCTATCCTCTTGATAGCCTGCTTATAAATTTTCCCGGGCGCCTCTCTACCGTCCAAAAAAGCGTAGGAGACCACCTTTATTTTATGGTCACGATGATCAAAGATGAGCAAGATGTTAGCAAACATAAAGAGGGCGCCCGGCAGATTCAAGTCATCAGGGTTCTCTTGAGGAACATTTTCCCAAAATCTTATGACATCATACCCCACATATCCCACCGCTCCGCCAGAAAAACGGGGTAGACCCGGTAGGTTAACTACTTTGTATCTGGCCATAACTTTTTTTAGAACCTCCAGAGGTCCACTCTTGGCCGAGAGAGTTTCATGGGTCCGAGTATCATGGAGGATAACCTTTGCATCCCTTAACTGGAAAAGAAGAAAGGGATCGATCCCTAAGAATGAATACCTTCCCAGCCCTTCCTCCTTCTCCACACTTTCCAGAAGATAAGAAAACTTTCCCTGGCCTAGCTTCATAAAGGCGGAAACCGGAGTTTCTAGATCAGCCAGACCCTCCTTATAAACAGGGATAAGATTACCCTTTCTGGCGAGCTCCCTGAACTTTGCCTCGTCGGGATAGTACATTACCATTCACTTCCTGAGAAAGGAAAGAGTAAATAACCACTAAAAAACCGTGCTCGAGATGAGCCCGGTAAATAC
>SOJT01000187.1 GCA_004376485.1 Candidatus Aerophobota bacterium
CCAATCTTCCAGGGCCTCTTGCGAGGACAAGCTCTCTGGAATCTTCTAAAACCGCTCCTCCTGAAGGAGGGAATATAATTTCTTACCAGCCTGGGGCTCAAACTGTGGTCAGCATCTTGTCTAGGGCCCCTCCTGCCTTCCTCGCTGTCTCTTCAGGAACTTTCACAGGATATTGCATCTTCTCCAGGGACCAGAGGACTTTTTCCAGGGTGATAAGTTTCATATTAGGACATATAGCCTGTTCGGAAGCAGGCAAGAACCTTTTCTCAGGGTTCTCCCGACGCAGTCGGTGAATGATTCCGATCTCTGTACCTATAATGAAATCCTCTGTCTGACTTTGCCTAACAGATCGGCAGGTTCCCCCTGTACTTTGAACCTCATCAGCCAGCTCAATGACCTCGGGTCGGCATTCAGGATGCACAATAGTTCTGCTGGCTGGATATTGTTTCTTTAATCTGAGAATATCCTGAGGGAGGATCCTCACGTGAGCGGGGCAGTAGCCAGGCCAGAGGATCAGCTCTTTTCCTGTTTGTTTCCCCACATAGTGCCCCAGATACTGATCAGGGACGAAGAGAATATGGTTCACGTCATTCAAACTTTGGACTATCTTCACCGCATTAGCCGAGGTACAGCAGATGTCCGACTCAGCCTTAACTTCGGCACCGGAGTTAATATAACATACCACGAATAGGCCAGGATCCCTCTTTTTCTTTTTCCTTAGTGCCTCTGCGGTAATCATGTCCGCCATGGGACACCCCGCCGCAGGCTCAGGAGTAAGAACCATTTTATCTGGACAGATGATGGCCGCGGTTTCTGCCATAAAGAGGACTCCGCAGAAGACAATGACCTTGGCCTGAGTTTTGGCAGCCTTTCGGCTTAAACCCAGAGAGTCTCCTACGAAATCTGCTATATCCTGCACTTCAGCCAATTGATAATTATGAGCTAAAATAACAGCGTCTCTTTCCTCCTTTAACTTAATTATCCTCTCTTTCAGTTTTTCCATATTTTTGCTCTCCAGGGCGCTTCTTTACTGTTTTTAAAGATGAATCTTGATTCTATTTAGACGAGCTCCTTCTCCCTGCTCTTTCCTGCTGATATAAAGGAGACATCTTCCTCAGTCTTCCTACAATTTCTTTCAAGGTTTGAACGGTACAATCTATATCCTCTTCTTTATTGTCCCGGCCCAAGGAAAATCTTAAAGACCCCTGGGCTAGTTGGGGAGGAACCCCCATAGCCTGCAGAACATGGGAAGGTTCCAGAGAACCAGCAGTGCAGGCTGAACCGGTGGAAAGAGCGATTCCCTTGAGATCCAAATTTAGAAGCAGCGATTCTCCCTCCACAAATTCAAAAGAAACGTTCAGAGTGTTGGGTGATCTTTTGCTGGGATGGCCATTTATAAAAATATGGGGGATATTCTCTTTGATTTTTTTCTCTAATTTATTTCGGAGGTTCTCTATGCGTTTGGCTTCCTCCTCCATCTCCCGAGAGGCTATCTCGGCTGCCCGTCCTAACCCAACTATTCCTGGTACATTCTCTGTTCCAGCTCGACGAACTCTCTCCTGGTGGCCGCCGTGAATGAGAGGATGAATATGGGTGCCGCTACGGATATAAAGAGCTCCTATCCCCTTTGGCCCATAGAATTTATGAGCGGAAAGGGAGAGGAGATCAACTCTTAACTTATCTACCTTTACCGGCACTTTTCCCACCGTCTGCACGGCATCGGTGTGGAAACAAATACCCCTCCTCTCGGCTATCTCTCCTATCTCGGGGATGGGCTGTATGGTTCCCACCTCGTTGTTAGCGTGCAAAATGCTGATGAGAATAGTCTTTTTTGTTATAGCATTTTCTACTTTTTCTGGATCAAGCCATCCGTATTTGTCCACTTGTAGATAGGTTACTTTAAAGCCTCTTTTTTCCAGATACTGACAGGTGGAAAGGACGGCATGGTGTTCAATGGCGGAGGTGATAATATGTCTTCCTTTCTCCTCCAGAGCAAAAGCTACTCCCTTCAGAGCAAAGTTATCCGCCTCTGTTCCTCCACTGGTGAAAACTATTT
>SOJT01000154.1 GCA_004376485.1 Candidatus Aerophobota bacterium
GGTTACCTTTTACGGCCAGTTCTACCTCAGCCCCAGGGGCAGGAACATCATCAGGCTTTGCCGGGGAACGGCCTGTCATGTACGAGGAGCGAAATTTGTGCTAAGAAGTGTGGAGCAGGCTCTAGGGATTAAAGAAGGCGAAACGAGCGATGACTTCAAGTTTTCCTTAGAGACTGTCGCTTGTCTAGGTGCATGTGCTATGGGACCAGTTATGGTGGTTAACCTCACTTATTTTGGCAAGATGTCTCCGAGGAGGGTTGAGACCATCTTGGGGCAGTGTGATTAGTTGGAGGGAGAAGTTCCGTGGGGAAAATAAGAACGCCGGATGAATTAGAGTCCTTTCGCCAGTCGATACTTGAGAAGATAGATCCCAACAAAACGTGTGTCACAGTATGTGGAGGCACAGGTTGCAGTGCCTGGGGCAGCGCAGAGGTTAGGGAGGCTTTTACTCAGGAGATAAAGAGGAGAGGCTTAGAGGAGAAAGTGGATATTAAGATGACTGGTTGCCACGGTTTCTGCGAGAGGGGACCGGTGACTGTCATTCTCCCCAAGGAAATTTTCTATCAGCAGATAACCAAAGAGGATGTGCCAGAAATTGTTTCTAAGACCCTAATTAAGGGAGAAATTATCGAGCGTCTACTTTACATAGATCCTGCAACGGGAAAGAAGATTGTTTTTGAGCCTGAGGTGCCATTTTATAAGAAACAGATGCGGATTGTCTTCCGCCACAACGGTAGGATAGATCCAACTGAGATTTCCGAGTACATCGCCCGAGATGGGTATCTTGCTTTAAGCAAGGTGCTTACCACTATGAGCCGGGAGCAGGTTATCGAAACGGTTGAAAAATCTGGACTCAGAGGGCGTGGTGGGGCTGGTTTCCCCACAGGCAGGAAATGGAGATTGGTAAGGGCTGCTGCTGGCGATACCAAGTATCTGGTCTGTAACGCCGATGAAGGTGATCCCGGTGCTTTCATGGATCGAAGTGTCCTGGAGGGGAACCCTCATAGCGTCTTAGAGGGGATGCTCATCGCCGCCTACGCCATGGGAGCTAAAGAGGGTTATGTCTATGTGCGGGCAGAGTATCCCGTAGCTGTGAAGCATCTTAAGATAGCTATTGGGCAGGCAGAAAGCTCTGGTCTTTTAGCTGAGAATATCCTGGGGACAGATTTTTCCTTTCAGGTGAAGATAAAGCAGGGAGCGGGTGCCTTCGTCTGCGGTGAAGAAACTGCTCTCATTGCCTCCGTAGAGGGTCGAAGGGGGATGCCCCGACCTCGACCTCCCTTTCCTGCCCAGTCCGGTCTTTGGGAGAGACCTACCTGCATTAACAATGTGGAGACCCTGGCCAATGTTCCTTTCATTATTCTTAAAGGAGCCGAGGAATATGCCCGGGTGGGGACAGAGAAAAGCAAAGGGACGAAGATTTTTGCTCTGGCTGGAAAAGTGAACAATACAGGTCTGGTAGAAGTACCCATGGGAACCAGTTTGCGCAAAGTTATCTTCGATATTGGAGGAGGAGTCCCCAGAGGGAGGAAATTCAAGGCTGTCCAGATTGGAGGACCCTCCGGGGGCTGTATACCGGAAAGGTACCTGGATCTTCCCATCGATTACGAGTCATTAAAGCAGGTAGGAGCTATCATGGGCTCAGGTGGGATGATCGTCATGGATGACAACACCTGCATGGTAGATATTGCCCGTTTCTTTCTGGAGTTTGTTCAGAATGAATCGTGCGGCAGGTGCGTCCCCTGCCGGGTGGGTACCAAGAGGATGTTAGAGATATTAACCCGAATCACTGAAGGAGAGGGGGTAAGAGAAGATCTTAAGCTGCTGAAGGAGCTGGGAAGGATAGTCAAAGACACAGCTCTCTGTGGACTGGGCCAGACAGCCCCTAACCCCGTTCTCTCCACCCTTGAGTATTTTTACCATGAATACCTGGCCCACATAGAAGAGAAAAAGTGTCCGGCCTGTAGTTGTGAGGCGTTATTTATTTCTCCTTGCCAGCATGCATGTCCCCTGGGAATCGATATTCCAGGATATATAAACCTGGTGGCCCAGGGAA